>JAFPXK010000009.1 GCA_017412585.1 Oscillospiraceae bacterium | reverse complement strand
GGTGCGGCTGGCCACGGTGCTGTATAACCTGCTGGAGACCGTGCGCATCTGCACCACGCTGCTGCTGCCCTTCATGCCCAACACCTGCGGCAAGATTTTTGACAAGATCGGCGCCTGCGACGGCTGCCGCACCTGGGAAAAGGCCAACGTGTGGGGCGGCCTGCGCAGCGACGCCACCGTGCAGAAGGGGGAAAACCTGTTCCCCCGGGTGGACAGCGAGGCGGCTCTCGCCACGCTGGAGGCCATGCACCAGGCTCAGAAGAAGGCGGCGCTGCCCGCCATCGAGCTGGAGCCCTACGTGGAGGAGAAGGTGGACTTCGACACCTTTATGAAATGCGATCTCCGGGCGGTGAAGATCAAGGACTGCAAGGCGGTGAAGAAGAGCGACAAGCTGCTGCAGTTCACCCTGGACGACGGCTCCGGCACCGACCGCACCATCCTCTCCGGCATCCACCACTGGTATGAGCCGGAGGACCTCATCGGCAAGACGGCCATCGCTATCCTCAACCTGCCGCCCCGGAAGATGATGGGCATTGAGAGCTGCGGTATGCTGATCTCCGCCGTACACACGGAGAAGGGCGAGGAAAAGCTGAAGCTGATGCTCATCGACGACAGCGTGCCCGCCGGGGCCAAGCTGTGCTGATGGACATGCTGTTCGACACCCACGCCCACTACGACGACGAGGCCTTTGACGCGGACCGGGAGGCCCTGTTGGCATCCATGCCCGGCCGGGGCGTGGGCCGCATCGTCAACCCCGGCTGCACCGTGGCGTCGTCACGGCAGGCGGTGGAATTGGCGGAGCGGTTTGACCACGTGTACGCCGCCGTGGGCATCCACCCGGAAAACTGCGGCGACTATCAGCCGTCGTTCATCGATGAATTGCGCTCGCTGGCAAAACAACCCAAGGTGGTGGCCATCGGGGAAATCGGGCTGGACTACTACTGGGCGGAGAACCCGCCCCGGGAGTTGCAGCACCGGGTACTGCGAGACCAGCTGGCCCTGGCGGCGGAGCTGGATTTGCCCGTCATCATACACGACCGGGACGCCCACGCCGACACCCTGGCCATCGTCCGGGAGTTCCCCCAGGTGACGGGGGTGTTCCACTGCTTCGCGGGCTCGGTGGAGATGGGCCGGGAATTGGTGGAGATGGGGTGGTACTTGGGCTTCAACGGGGCCGCCACCTTCAAAAACGCCCGGAAGGCGCCGGAGGTCATCGCGGACGCCCCCTTTTCCCGGCTGGTCATCGAGACCGACAGCCCCTACCTCACCCCGGTGCCCTACCGGGGGCAGCGGAACGACTCGGGCTACGTCCGCCTGGTGGCGGAGCGCATCGCCGCCATCCGGGGGCTGGACGTGGAGGAGGTCATCCGGGCCACGTGGGAAAACGGGTGCAGGCTGTTTAAGATGGACATTTGAAAACAGGGCGCATCTGTTGTAGGGGCGGGGCTCTGCTCCGCCCTTTTTCCGTATTTCGCCTAGGTAAGGGCGGAGCAGCGCCAGCGACACACCGCGAAGCATGAGCGGTATGTGGAGCCAGTGCCCTTGGGGTAGTCCCGCCCTACGAAGGGCAGAGCCGTTTCTCCGTAGGGCGGGACCTATGTGTCCCGCCTTTCAACGTGGGGTAATCGGAACGGTTTTGCTGGTTGCGGATGGATTGGGGTTTGGTTGTAGGGGCGGGGCTCTGCTCCGCCCTTTTTCCGCATTTCGCCGGGGTAAGGGCGGAGCAGCGCCAGCGACACCCTGCGAAGAATGAGCAGTTGGTGGAACCAGTGCCCTTGGGGTAAGCCCCGCCCCTACGGAGGGTTGCCGAGGCCGTGTATCATGCAACCGACATCGGCGGTTATTGCTGCCTGGGTACGGGCGCGACCTGAATCGCCCCTACGAGGCAGAGTACACTTTCGCAAACGCACACCATTTTAAGGTCATTTCTATTTACAAACGGTAATATCTTTGCTATAATCTACTCATTGTATTCAATATAGAGAGAAATCAGGTGACTGACATGACAGATTTTTCCCGCACGCTGAGTTTGCTGCGGCAGGAAATGGGGATTTCCCAGCGGAAGGCCGCCCGGGAGCTGGGCATCTCCCAGGCTCTTTTGAGCCACTACGAGAACGGCATCCGGGAGCCGGGGCTGGCCTTCGTGGCCAAGGTGTGTGACTTTTACCACGTGTCCGCCGACTATCTGCTGGGCCGCACGTCCAGCCGGGACGGGGCCATGATCGAGGCCGGGGCGCTGTACGACGCCAGCGACGAGAAGAGCACCCTGCGGGGCAGCATCATGGCCACGCTGCAGAAGAAGCTGGTGGTGAACACCGCCGGGGTGCTGTTTGACCTGCTGGGCCGCAGCGGCAGCCGGGAGGCCGTCACCGCCGCAGGCGACTATTTGAGCGCGGCCCTCTACCAACTGCTGCGGCAGCTCTACCGCCGGGGCGGCGGCAACGAGGATTTATTTGCCCTGGACGGCCCCGCCTTTGACGGCGGCGCGGTGGCGGCGGATATGCAGCTCAGCCGGGTGAAATTCAGCCGGGCGCTGGAGCGGTGTGAGGCCGTGCCCGACATGAGCTCTCACACTCTCACCGACGCGCCGGGGGTGGGTCAGAGCGTGGCCCAGGTGCTGCACAATACCGATGAACGCGCCAAGGCGCGACTGGAGGACTAAACCATGTTTGACCAGAGCAAGATCCGCAATTTTTCCATCATCGCCCACATTGACCACGGCAAGTCCACACTGGCCGACCGCCTTTTGGAGAAGTGCAACGCCGTGACAGAGCGGGAGATGGCCGACCAGCTGCTGGACAACATGGACCTGGAGCGGGAGCGGGGCATCACCATCAAGAGCCGGGCGGTACATCTGCTCTACACCGCCAAGGACGGCCAGACCTACGCCCTGAACCTCATCGACACCCCGGGCCACGTGGACTTTAACTACGAGGTGAGCCGGTCCCTGGCGGCCTGCGAGGGGGCGGTGCTGGTGGTGGACGCCACCCAGGGCGTGGAGGCCCAGACCCTGGCCAACACGTACCTGGCCATGGAGCACGACCTGGAGATTTTACCCGTATTCAACAAAATCGACCTGCCTGCCGCCGACCCCATGAAGGCCAAGCAGGAGGTGGAGGACATCATCGGCCTGCCCGCCCTGGAGGCGCCGGAGATCTCCGCCAAGCTGGGGCAGAACATCGACGCCGTGCTGGAGGACATCGTGCAGAACATCCCCGCCCCCCACGGCGACCCCAACGCCCCCCTGCAGGCCCTGGTGTTCGACAGCCAGTACGACCCCTACGTGGGCGTGGTGGTGTATTTCTGCATCAAGCAGGGCACCATCCGCCGGGGCCAGACCATCCGTCTGATGGCCAGCGGGGCGGAGTACACCATTCTGGAATGCGGCTACTTAAAGCCCCTGGGCAACGAGCCCACGGAGGCCTTGCAGGCCGGCGAGGTGGGCTATTTCACCGCCAGCATCAAGAACGTGAAGGACACCCAGGTGGGCGACACCATCACCGACGCCGCCGCCCCGGCGGCGGAGCCCCTGCCGGGCTACCGGCCCGCCCAGAGCATGGTGTACTGCGGCATTTACACCGAGGACGGCAGCAAATACCCCGACCTGCGGGACGCCCTGGAAAAGCTGCAATTAAACGACGCCTCCCTCACCTTCGAGCCGGAGAGCTCGGTGGCACTGGGCTTCGGCTTCCGGTGCGGCTTTTTGGGAATGCTGCACATGGAGATCATTCAGGAGCGGCTGGAGCGGGAGTTCAATCTGGACCTGGTGACCACCCTGCCCAACGTCATTTACCACGTGTACAAGGCCGACGGCACCATGGTGCGGGTGGACAACCCCCACAATTACCCCGACCCCGGTACCATCGAGCACGCCGAGGAGCCCTATGTGAAGGTGTCCATCATCACGCCCCAGGACTTCGTGGGCAACATCATGCCCATGTGCCAGGATAGGCGGGGCGAATTCAAGGACATGCAGTATCTGGACACCCATCTGGTGGAGCTCCATTACCAGATGCCCCTGAATGAGATCATTTACGACTTTTTCGACACTCTGAAGGCCAACACCAAGGGCTACGCCAGCCTGGACTATGAGCTTAGCGGCTACCGCACCAGCGAGCTGGTGAAGGTGGACTTGCTGCTCAACGGCGACAGCGTGGACGCCCTCAGCTTCATCGCCCACAAGGACAAGGCCTACGCCCGGGCCCGGCGGCTGTGCGAAAAGCTGAAGGAGAACATCCCCCGGCAGCTCTTTGAGGTGCCCATCCAGGCCGCCATCGGCGGGCGCATCATCGCCCGGGAGACGGTGAAGGCCATGCGCAAGGACGTGCTGGCC
>JAFPXK010000008.1 GCA_017412585.1 Oscillospiraceae bacterium | reverse complement strand
CCATCGAGGAGAACCTGCGCCTGTTCGAGATGATGAAAAACGGACAGGTGGAGGAGGGGAAGATGACCCTCCGTGCCAAGATCGACCTGGGCAGCGGCAACTTCAACCTCCGCGACCCCATCATCTACCGCGTCCGGTTTATCAATCACCACCGCCAGGGCACCAAGTGGTGCATTTTCCCCATGTACGACTTTGCCCATCCCATCCAGGACGCCCTGGAGGGCATCACCCACAGTCTCTGCACCCTGGAGTTTGAGGAGCACCGGCCGCTGTATGACTGGGTGGTGAGCAACGTGTCCATCCCCTACTACAAGCCCCGCCAGATCGAGTTCGCCCGGCTGGGCATTGACCACACCGTCATGTCCAAGCGGAAGCTGCGGCAGCTGGTGGAGGAGCATTACGTCTCCGGGTGGGACGACCCCCGCATGCCCACGCTGTGCGGCCTGCGCCGCCGGGGCTACACCGCCCGCTCCATCCGCAATTTCTGCGAGCGCATCGGCGTGTCCAAGGCTGCCAGCACGGTGGAGTACGGCTTCCTGGAGCACTGTTTGCGGGAGGATTTGAACCTGACCGCCCAGCGCACCATGGCGGTGCTGCACCCGGTAAAGCTGACGGTGACCAACTACCCCGAGGGACAGAGCGAGATCTTTAACGTGGAGAACAACCCCACCGACCCCGGCCAGGGCACCCACGAGATCACCTTCAGCCGCCACCTGTGGATGGAGGCCGACGACTTCCTGCCGGAGCCCGTGTCCAAGTATAAGCGGATGTACCCCGGCAACGAGGTGCGCCTCAAGGGCGCGTATCTGGTGACCTGCACCGGCTTCGTGAAGGACGAGGCGGGCAACGTCACCGAGGTGCTGTGTGAGTATGATCCCCAGTCCCGGGGCGGTGACCCCGCCGACGGCCGCAAGGTGAAGGGCGCCACCATCCACTGGGTGGACGCCGACAACTGTGTGGACGCGGAGGTGCGGCTCTACGACAACCTGTTCTCCGACCCCCAGCCCGACGGCCCGGACAAGAACTTCCTGGACGCCCTGAACCCGGACAGCCTGGAGGTGCTCACCGGGTGCAAGGTGGAGAAGGAGATGGTGCAGGTGGCGGAGGCCTTCGACCGCCGGGAGAACCGCACCGGCACCAACGCCCCCACCTTCCAGTTCATGCGCCTGGGCTACTTCTGCATGGATAACCAGGACTGCCGCGCCGACCACCTGGTATTCAACCGCAGCGTCTCCCTGAAGGACAGCTTCAAAAAGTAAACGATTCTCTTTTGAAACGCCTCACCCTTACCGGGTGGGGCGTTTCAGATTGTCAAAAAAGCATCGCAGATTTCGCGCCCGCAGGCGCGAACCATTGAAATCCGAAAAAAGTGACGACATGCACCCCAAGGGCACTGGCTCCACCAACCGCTCATTCTTCGCGGGGTGTCGCTGGCGCGCGTCACTTTTTTCACTTCTCAGGCTACGAAGTGTGCGAGCGAAGCGAGTGCGCGCAGTAGACTGCAATCCCATTGTCAAAAAACGGCGGAGCCGTTTTTTGACAGGCGCACCGCGGGGGCGGACAGCACATACAATGGGCATGGAGGAGGGATGATATGGATGACTATTTGCTGACGGCCAGAGCCATCACCCAGGCCCAGCGGATGGCCCAGGCCCTGGAGCGTGCCGGCATCCGCGCTGCGGTGCAGCGGCTGCCAACGGGCCTCTCCGCCCAGGGCTGCGCCTACGCGGTGCGGGTGGGCGCGAAGGACTTTCCCGAGGCGGTGTACGCGGCGCGGCGCGCCGGGGTGGGGCCGCTGAAGATATACGGACACGACAGCCGGGGCTACCGGGAGGTGACGGTATGATCTATCTGGACAGCGCGGCCACCACGCTGGAAAAGCCGGAGGCGGTGGCCCGGGCCATGGGCCGGGCGGTAAGCACCATGGCCTCGCCGGGCCGTGGCGGCAGCGAGGCCACCCGCCGGGCGGAGGAGACCGCCTTCGCCTGCCGCAGCGAGGCGGCGGAATTGCTGGGGGTGGGGGACCCCGCCCGGGTGGTATTCACCATGAACGCCACACATGGCCTGAATATCGCCATTCGCTCGGTGGTGCAGCCGGGGATGACCGTGGCCGTCACCGGGTATGAGCACAACGCGGTGACGCGGCCCCTTCACGCCATTCCCGGTGTGAAGCTGGCGGTGCTGGACGCCCCGCTCTATCGCCCGGAGGCCATGACGGAGGAGCTGGACGAGGCCCTTGCTTCGGGGGTGGATGCGGTGGTGATGACCCAGGCGTCCAACGTGTTCGGCTATGTGACGCCTGTGGAGGAGATGGCGGCACGGTGCCGCAAAAAGGGCGTACCCTTCATCGTGGACGCCAGCCAGGGCGCGGGGGTGCTGCCCATCCGTGCCGACGAGTGGGGGGCGGCCTTTGTGGCCATGCCGGGGCACAAGGGGCTCTACGGGCCCCAGGGCACCGGTCTGCTGCTGTGCGGGGCCAAGGCGCAGCCGCTGCTCTACGGCGGCACCGGTAGCCAGTCACGTGACCAGCGGATGCCGGAGGAGCTGCCCGACCGGCTGGAGGCAGGCACCCACAACATGCCCGGCATCGCCGGGCTTTTGGAGGGCATCCGGTTTGTGAGACGCACCGGAACGGACAAAATTGCCACCCACGAAAAGCGCCTGGCCCGTCAGATGACGGAGGCGCTGGGGCAGATCGACGGCGTGCGGGTATTCCGGCGGGACGATTTCTCCTGCCAGACCGGCGTGGTCAGCTTTATCCCCGAGGGGTACGACTGCCAGGAGGTGGCGGACGCTTTGGGGCGGCGGGGCATCGCCGTTCGGGCGGGGCTCCACTGCGCGCCTCTGGCCCACCGCACGGCGGGGACGCTGGACACCGGCACCGTTCGCGTCAGCGTGTCCGCCTTTACAAGACCGGAACACATTGTGCGTTTTGCCGATGCGCTCCAGGGTGTTCTTTGCGAAAAAGTAACAAATTAGACACACCTTTCTTGCCTTGTTTCCCTTGCAATCTTCCGACACTTCTTTTATAATAATACCATCTGTTTTTATGTGCAGAAATCCACCGCGGGCCGGGAAGGATGGCGCTATGGAATCACTAATGGCTATTATGGAGAATATCGGAAGGTACTTAAGCCTTATCCGCGTGGCGGATGTGGTGGACGTGGCCATCATCGCCTTCCTGGTGTATAAGATTCTGGGCCTGGTGTCCAGCACCAGGGCGGAGAACATTCTCAAGGGCATCGTCATGTTCCTGCTGGTGCTGTGGCTGTCCACGGCGCTGGAGCTGCGGGCGGTGAGCTATATTTTGAGCCACGTGGCTGAGCTGGGTATTCTGGCGCTGATCGTGCTGTTCCAGCCGGAGATCCGCCAGCTGCTGGAGAAGCTGGGCAGCCGTAACCTGCGGGGCTTTTTCCGGACGCTGCAGCCCAAGCAGATCCAGGGCGAGATGGAAAAGGCCATCGAGCAGACGGTGATCGCCTGCAGCGAGATGTCCAAGTCCAAGACCGGCGCGCTGATGGTGTTCGAGCGGGAGATCTCCCTCAACGAGATGCTGCGCAGCGGCACCGCCTTCGACGCGGAGCTCAACAGCGAGCTGGTGAAAAACATTTTCTTCATCAACGCCCCCATGCACGACGGCGCCATGATCGTCCGCAACGGGCGCATCGTGGGCGCGGGGTGCATGCTGCCCCTGTCCCGCAACGTGAACCTGAGCCGGGACCTGGGCATGCGCCACCGGGCGGGCATCGGCATGTCGGAAAACTCCGACGCGGTGGTGGTCATCGTGTCGGAGGAGACGGGCTCCATCAGCGTGGCTGTGGGCGGCATGCTCAAGCGGCATCTGATGCCGGAGACGCTGGGCAAGCTGCTGCGCAACGAGCTGCTGCCGCCGGAGGAACCGGAGGAGAAGAAGACCGTGATGCTGTCGCTGCGGGAGCTGCTGCAGCCCAGGGAGAAGGAGGGCAGCCATGGAAAAGAGTAACCGCAGAAGGATCCTGCATGCCCTCATCGCCATCCTCACCGCGCTGGTGATGTGGGTCTATGTGGACAACAGGAGCAGCGCCGAGAGCAAGATGACCGTCCATGACATCCCGGTGGAATTCGTGGGTGAGGACACCAGCCTGGCGGACAAAAATCTGATGCTCCTGTCGGGCTACGACACCACCGTGGACCTGCGGCTGAAAGGGCCCAGGAAGGTGCTGTGGCAGATGGACACCGAGGCCATCCGGGTGGTGGTGGATTGCAGCAGCATCACCGAGGAGGGCCAGCAGTCCCTGGACTACACGGTGCGCTACCCCGACAGCGTGTCCCGGTCCAGCGTGTCAGTGGACAGCGCCAGCGTGTACACCATCACGGTGACGGTGGGCGAGCTGTACAAGAAGGAAGTGCCGGTGCAGTGCGACGTCATCGGCCAGGTGGCCGACGGCTACTTCGCAGGAGACCTGCAGCTTGACGTGGAGACGCTGACGCTGCGGGCGCCCCGTGAGGATTTGCTGAACGTGAGCTACGCCAAGGTGTCGCTGACCGTCAGCGGCGCCACCTCCACGGTGGTGGAGGCGCTGGAATACACCCTCTATGACTACAACAACGTGCCGGTGATCAACAGCAATATCCGCAGTTCCACCAAGCTGATCCAGGCCATTCTGCCGGTGCGCACCGTCAAGGAGGTGCCTCTGGCCATCGACCTGGTGGGCGTGCCCACCAACCTGGATGGCAGCGTGGAGTACACCATCGACCCGGTGAGCGTGGCCATCATGGGCGAGGCGGAGACGCTGGAGAACGTGAGCAGCATCGTGCTGGATAAGATTTACGTGGAGGATCTCAGCGGCTATCAGACCTTCAACTACGATATTATCGCCCCGGTGGGCACCACGCTGGTGTCTGACACCGCGGTGGCCACGGTGTCCATTATCTCCGAGGGCGCCGGGGAGCTGACGTTGGAGCTCACCGACATCACCACCGAGAACGTGGCAGAGGGCCTTCGGGCCGCCATCAGCGACAGCGTGACGCTGACCCTGTGGGGGCAGAACGACCTGCTGAGCCAGGTGACGGCGGCAGACGTGATGGCCCGGGTGGATTTATCCGACGTCACCGAGGAGGGCACCTACGAGCTGCCCCTGTCGCTGACGCTGACAGGATATGACAAAGTCACCATCAAGGGCGACTATACCGTGACCGTGGAGGTGACGGCCCGCAACGGTGAGGAGACCGAGGAGGGCACCGCCGACAGCGGTAATACCGCCAACAGCGGGAGCAACGCCAACAGCGGCAGCACCGGCACCTCCGGCGGCAACTGAGCAAAGGAAGGGATACCATTGACCCAAATCGCAACTGTGGAACGGCTGCTGGACGGCGGCTACGCGGAAATCTCCGTGCCCCGCAAGACGGCCTGCGGCCATGACTGTGAGGAGTGCGCCGGCTGCGGCGTGACGGGACAGGCTGTCCGCGCCAGGGCCAAAAACGACGCGCTGGCCAGGCCGGGGGATAAGGTGGTGGTGGAGAGCAGCACCAAAAAGCTCTTCGGCGTCATCGCCCTGGTATACGTGCTGCCCATCGTGTGCTTTCTGCTGGGGTACTTCCTGACGGAGGGCCTTGGCGAGAATTGGCGCTACGCCATCGCCGTGGCGGCGGCGGCGCTGAGCCTGATTCCCAGCGTGGTGTATGACCGTTACGCACGGCGCCACGACAGCCTCACCTATCGGATTCTCCGCCTGTTCTGATGTTTGGATACGTTAGAGCGGCAGACGAGATGCTGTCCCAGGAGGACCGGCAGCGCTACCAAAGCGTTTACTGCGGGCTGTGCCACGCCCTGGGGCGGCGGTACGGTCTGGCGGGACGAATGATTCTCAACTTCGACCTGACGTTTCTGGCCATGCTGCTGCAGGAGGGCCCCTGCGACACCTGCGAAAAGCGGTGCATTGCCCATCCCTTCAAGGCCCGGACGTGCCAGCGGGGCAGCGGCGCCCTGGACACGGCGGCGGACATGAGCGTGATCCTCACCTGGTGGCAGGTGCAGGACGGCATTGCCGACCACGGCTTCTTGGGCGCGTTGCAATATCGCTTCGCGGCGCTGCTGCTGGGTTGGGCCTATCGCAGGGCCAAAGGGTATCAGCCGGATTTCGACGCCGCGACGCAGCGGCAGCTTCGTGACCTGGCGGAGATGGAGCGGCGGGGAGAGCCCTCCCTGGACGCCCCGGCGGACGCCTTCGCCCGGCTGCTTGCCGCGGCGGCGGAGGGGGCAAGGGACCCTGTCAAGCACCGGGTGCTGGGACAGATGCTGTACCACCTGGGACGCTGGATCTATCTGGTGGACGCAGCGGACGACCTGCCTAAAGACGCCAAAAGCGGCAGCTATAACCCGCTGCCCCGGCGGTACCACCTGCCGGAGGGCAAGCTGACGGACGAGGCACGGCGGGATTTATCCATGACGCTGGACAGCTCCGTTCGGGCTATGGCGGCGGCCTTTGAGCTGTGGGATTTCGGTGAAAACCGTGGTATCATTGAAAATATCGTCTATCAAGGACTTTACGCGGTGGGCGGGGCTGTGCTGAACGGCACCTACCGCCGCAGAATACGCAGGAAAGGGGGACATGCCCATGCGTGATCCCTACCAGGTGCTGGGTGTGCCCAGTACGGCCAGCGACGACGAGGTGAAGAAAGCCTATCGGGACCTGGCCCGGAAATACCACCCTGACAACTACCAGGACAACCCCCTGGCCGACCTGGCCCAGGAGCGGATGAAGGAGATCAACGAGGCCTACGAGGAGGTGCAGGCCCAGCGCAAGCGGGGCGGGGCGTCCTCCTCCGGCAGCTACGGCAATCCCGGCAGCAGTTACGGCTATCAAAGCGGCACCTACGGCTACCAGAACACCGGCTACGGCGCGGCGTCCGGCCGGGTGCGCATGGCCATTCAGCAGGGCGATTTGAACCTGGCCGAGGAGCTGCTGAACGCCCAGCGGGACCACGACGCCGAGTGGAACTTCCTCAAGGGCGTGATTTGCAACCGCCGGGGCTGGATGGACGAGGCCCGCCGGTATTTCCAGACAGCAGTGCAGATGGCCCCGGACAACCGGGAGTATCAGCACGCGCTGGACATGATGGAGGGCCGCAGCGCCAACCGTTACAACCCCTACGGCGGCACGCTGCGGACGGTGGACTGCATGGACGGGCCCTGCCGGTACCTGACGATGGCGGCCATGTGCAGCGCCTGCGGCGGTTTTCCGATTTGCTGCTATTGAGGGAAATTGAGGAGGAGAGAACGTGATCAAGAGCATGACAGGCTACGGCCGGGCCCGGGAGAACCGGAACGGCCGGGATATCACCGTGGAGGTACGCAGCGTCAACAACCGGTACCTGGACTGCACCGTGAAGCTGCCCCGGGCCTATATTTTCGCCGAGGACGCGGTGAAGGCCAGGGTGCAGAAGGCGGTGAGCCGGGGCAAGGTGGACGTGTTCATCACCATGGAGTCCGCCGGGTCGGATGACGCGGTGGTGACGGTGAACGAGCCCCTGGCCCGGGCGTACTGCAAGGCCCTTTCTCAACTGGAGGCACTGGGCGCCAGGGGCGGCGTGTCGGCGGTGGAGCTGGCGCGGTTTCCCGACGTGGTGACGGTGACCAAGGCGGAGGAGGATTTGGAGGCCATTGCCGGCGACATCTGCGCCGTGCTGGACCAGGCCCTGGCAGCCTACAACGACATGCGGGCCGTGGAGGGCCGGAAGCTGGCGGAGGACATCGTCAGCCGGGCCGGTACCATCGAGCAGTGCGTGGGCGTGGTGGAGGAGCGCTCCCCCCAGACGGTGGAGGAGTACCGCCAGAAGCTGTTTGCCAAAATGCAGGAGGTATTGGGCTCCACCAATATCGACGAGGGCCGGATTTTGCAGGAGGCCGCCATCTACGCCGACAAGGTGGCGGTGGACGAGGAGACGGTGCGCCTGCGCAGTCACATCGCCCAGCTCCGCACCATGGTGGAGAGCGTGAAGCCGGTGGGCCGGGACATGGATTTCCTGGTGCAGGAGTTCAACCGGGAGTGCAACACCATCGGCTCCAAGTGCAAGGATCTGCACATCACCGAGACCGTTTTGCAGATGAAGGCCGAGGTGGAGAAGATCCGCGAGCAGGTGCAGAACGTGGAGTGAGGTAAGATATGGAATTTATCCACATCGGCTTTGGCAGCCTGGTGTCCGCCGGGCGGCTGATTTCCGTGGTCAGCCCCGACAGCGCGCCTGTGAAGCGCCTGGTGCAGGAGGCCCGGGACCGGGGCATGCTCATTGACGCCACCTACGGCCGCAAGACGGCGGCGGTGCTGATCATGGACTCGGATCACGTGATCCTGTCCCCTCTGGCCACGGAAAAGCTGGCGTCCCGGCTGGGCATGAGCGTAGCAGATTTAGGAGAAGACGAGGAGTAAGCAATGGAGAGAAAGGGCAAAGCATTTATCATTTCCGGCCCATCCGGCGTGGGCAAAAGCACAGTGCTGAAGGCGCTGTTTGAGGGGCGGGACGACCTGTATTTCTCGGTGTCCGCCACCACGCGGGACCCGCGGCCCGGCGAGGTGAACGGGCAGCATTACCACTTCATCTCACCGGAGCAGTTCATGCAGTGGATCAACGAGGACGCCTTTTTGGAGTACGCCCAGTACGTGGGCAATTTCTACGGCACGCCCATGCGCTACGTGGACGAGGCCATGGAGGCGGGCAAGGACGTGATTCTGGACATCGAGGTGCAGGGCGCCATGCAGGTTATCGCCAAGCGGCCCGACGCCATCCGCATTTTCATCGCCCCTCCCGACTGGGACGAGCTGGAGCGCCGCCTCACCATGCGGGGCACCGACACCCCCGAGAAGATTCAGCAGCGGCTGCTGCGGGCCAAGGTGGAGATGAAAACCGCCATGGACTACGATTATTTCGTGATCAATTCTACCGTTGAAAACGCCGTGGCGGAGCTGCGGGCCATCATCCTGGCCGAGCATTGCCGCATTGACCAGCGTATGGACGAGTTGATGAACATATAATGTTATTCAGAAAGGAAGACTGATTATTATGATGCTGTATCCTGCCATGAACAAACTCAACGAGTTTATCCCCAACCGCTATATGATGGTGAACGTGGTGGCGCGCCGCGCCCGCCAGCTTGCCGCCGAGGCCGAGATGGCCGAGGAGCATCTGGCCGAGAAGCCCGTGACGATGGCCATCAACGAGGTGGCCGAGGGCAAGTTCGACCTCCACAACATGGAGGAGATCCGGGAGGACTAACCAAAAATGATCCGGGAAAGGGGGCGCTGATACGGTGAGTCAGGTGGCAAAGATCGCCGTGGAAGCGGCCCCTTACGCCGTAGACAAGCCTTTTTCCTACCTGGTGGGCGACACCGCCGCCAGGGTGGGCAGCCGGGTACTGGTGCCCTTTGGACGAGGCAACCGTACCAGCGAGGGCGTGGTGCTGTCCGTCGCTGAGGATGTACCCCAGGGGCAGCTGAAAACCATCCGCACGGTGCTGGACGAGGAGCCGCTGCTGGGGGAGAAGGAGATACGGCTGGCGCTGTGGATGCACCAGCGGTATTTCTGCACCGTGTATGAGGCGGTGCGCACCATTCTGCCGGCGGCGGTGTGGTATCAGCACAAGGAGCTGTGGCAGCGCTGCGGCGACGGCCTGCCTGCCGGGGCCGAGGACGAGCCGCTTTTGGCGCGGCTTTCGGCCGGCCCGGAGGCGCTGGACACGCTGATGGCCCAGTTCGGCCCGGGGGTGACAGAGGCGCTGCACCGGCTGGAAAAACAGGGCCTGGTGCGCCGGGACTTGCAGTCCCAGCGAAAAATCAGCGACCGGCAGCAGACCATGGCGGCACTCCGCCTCAGCCCGGAGGAGGCCATGGAGCAGGTCCGGCGCAAGGGCAAGAGCGGGCAGAAGATGGCCGACGCCATCGCCTTTTTGTCCCGCAACGGGGCCACGCTGGTCCATGACCTGTGCTACTTTGCCGGGGTGTCCCGCCAGACGGTGAACAGCCTGGTGAAGCACGAGCTGGTGACGCTGTGGCAGGAGGAGACGTATCGCATCCGGCCCCACGGCAGCGCCGCTGCGGCAGCCCCCATCGTGCTCAATGACGAGCAGCAGCAGGTGTACGACCACGTGCTGTCCCAGACCGGGAAGGCGGGGGTGACGCTGCTGCAGGGCGTCACCGGCAGCGGCAAGACGCTGGTGTATATCCGTCTGGCTCAGGCCCTTCTTGCCCGGGGCAAGTCGGTGATGATCCTGGTGCCGGAGATTGCCCTGACGCCCCAGATGATGGACCGTTTCTCCGCCTATTTCGGCGACGAGGTGGCCCTTCTGCACAGCGCCCTGCCCATGACGGAGCGGTACGACCAGTGGAAGCGCATCCGCCGGGGGGAGGCCCGCATCGTGCTGGGCACCCGCAGCGCCGTGTTTGCGCCCCTTGCCAACATCGGCATCATCGTGCTGGACGAGGAGCAGGAGAGCTCCTATGAGTCGGAGAACGCTCCCAGCTACCACGCCCGTGACGTGGCAAAGTTCCGCTGCGCTCAGGAGGGGGCCCGGCTGCTGCTGGGCAGCGCCACACCCACCGTGGAGACGGCGTGGCTGGCCCGCCACGGGGAGTATCAACTGGAGCAGCTCACCCGGCGTTACAATGAGCGGCGTTTGCCCCGGGTAATCATCGCCGATATGCGGCAGGAGCTGAAGCGGGGCAACGTGGGCTGCATCAGTGAGGACTTGCGGCGGGAGCTGGCGGAAAACCTCTCCCGGGGGGAGCAGAGCATTCTCTTTCTCAACCGCCGGGGGGCCAGCCGTGAGGTGGTGTGCCCTAGCTGCGGCTACGTGCCCCAGTGTCCCCGGTGCAGCGTGTACCTCACCTATCACAGCGCCAACGGGCGGATGATGTGCCACTACTGCGGCCACTCGGAGCCGGCGGAGGCCGTCTGCCCCGACTGCGGCAGCACCATGAAGCAGATGGGCTTCGGCACCCAGAAGGCGGCGGAGGAGCTTGGACAGCTTTTCCCCGGCGTGGCGGTGCTGCGGATGGACGCCGACACGGTGGGCAGCGGCCATGAGGCCATTTTGCGCCGCTTTGACGAGGAAAAAATCCCCATTTTGCTGGGCACGCAGATGGTGGCCAAGGGATTGGATTTTGAAAATGTGACGCTGGTGGGTGTGCTGGCGGCGGACATGGGCCTCTACGTGGACCATTACCGGGCGGCGGAGCGCACCTTCAGCCTGCTGACCCAGGTGGTGGGCCGGGCAGGCCGGGGCGAAAAGGCGGGCAGGGCGGTGATCCAGACCTTCACGCCGGAGAACGAGGTGATTCTCTCCGCAGCGGAGCAGAATTACGACCGCTTTTATGAGGGCGAATGCCGCCTGCGGCAGATGCGCCACGAGCCGCCCTTTGCGGATTTGTTTCGCCTTACCGTCACCGGTATGGACGAGGGCCAGGTGCTGCGCGCCGCCGTGCGGCTCCGGGACAGCCTGTGCCGGGAGGTGGAAAAGCCCCTGTATGCCGGGGTGCAGGTCATCGGCCCGGCGCCCTACCCGGTGGTGCGGGTAAATTTGCGCTACCGCTACCGCATCACCGTGGCGGGGAAGAACGACAAGACGCTGCGCTCGCTGATCGCCGCCTATCTGGTGGCCTTCTCCCAGCAGAAGGAGAACCGCGAGCTGCATCTTTTTGCGGATTGCAATTTGATGGATTGAGGTGTGACTATGGCTTTACGAAAGATTGTTTTACAGGGCGACGAGGTTTTGAAGAAAAAATGCCGCCCGGTGACGGAGTTTAACGAACGGCTGCACACGCTGCTGGACGACATGACCGACACGCTCATCGACTCCGGCGGCGTGGGCCTGGCGGCCCCCCAGGTGGGGGTGCTGCGCCGGGTGTGCGTGGTGATGAACGAGGACGAGGAGATTCTGGAGCTGGTGAACCCGGAGATTATCTACACCGAGGGGGAGCAGACCGGCCTGGAGGGCTGCCTCAGCGTGCCCGGCAAGTACGGCGAGGTGACCCGGCCCAACTTTGTGCGGGTCCGGGCCCAGGACCGGGACGGCAACTGGTTTGAGGCCGAGGACGAGGGCCTTACCGCCCGGTGCTTCTGCCACGAGATCGAGCATCTGGACGGCCACCTGTTCGTGGAGCACACGGACCATCTGCTGACCGAGGAAGAGCTGGAGGAGTATATCCGCCGGCAGGAGGAAGAGGAGAACTGATGCGTATTCTGTTTATGGGCACGCCGGATTTCGCCGTGGCCTCCCTGCGGGCGCTGGTGGAGGCGGGGCATGAAATCTGCGGCGTGTTCACCCAGCCGGACAAGCCCAAAAACCGGGGACATAAAATGATGCCGCCGCCTGTAAAGGAATATGCCTTAACACAAAACCTCCCCGTTTTTCAGCCCTTGAAGATGCGGGACGGCACGGCTCTGGCCATTGTGCAGGAGCTGCAGCCGGAGCTGATCGTGGTGGCGGCCTATGGCCGGATTCTGCCGGAGGAGATTTTGCAGGCGGCACCCTACGGCGCCATCAACGTACACTCCTCCATTCTGCCAAAATACCGTGGCGCGGCCCCCATCAACTGGGCCATTTTGAACGGCGAGACCGTCACCGGCGACACCATTATGTATATGGCCAAAGAGCTGGACGCCGGCGACATCATCCGCTGCGCCGAGACCGCCATCGACCCCGACGAGGACGCCCAGGCGCTGACGGCGCGGCTGGCGGAGCTGGGAGCCAAAACGCTGGTGGAGGTGGTGGCGGATATGAGCCGGGGCACCGTGACGCGGACGCCCCAGGACCACAGCCGCAGTACCTACGCCCCCATGCTGGATAAGACGCTGTCGCCTATGGACTTCACCCGCAGCGCCCTGGCCCTCCACAACCAGGTGCGGGGGCTGATCCCCTGGCCCTGCGCCACCATGGAGCTCCAGGGTAAGACGGTGAAGGTGTTCCGCACCCAGATAGGGGAGGAGACCTCTGCCGCTCCCGGCGCCATTGTGGCTGCCGACAAGAAGGGCATCGCCGTGGCCTGCGGCGACGGGCGGGTGCTGCGCATTACGGAGTTGCAGCCCGAGGGTGGCAAGCGGATGGCTGCCGCCGCCTATCTGGCGGGCCATCCCATTGCCCTATGAGGCGGCCGGAGAAGCCCGGCGCCCGAGATACGGCGCTGGAGGTGCTGCTGCAGATCGACCGGGCCAACGCCTGGTCCGACGGCAGCCTGAAGCGCACCATTGCCAAAAACGGCCTGGACAGCCGGGACGCCGCCCTGGCCACGCGCCTTGCCTATGGCGTCATACAGAATCGGCTGCTGCTGGATTACTATATCGGCGTGTGGTGCGCCCAGCGGCCCGGCCATCTGGAGCCTTTGATTTTGAACATTCTCCGCATGGGCGGGTATCAGATCCTGTTTATGGACAAGATCCCCCATCACGCCGCCGTCAGCGAGGCGGTGGAGATGACCCGGCGGTGGGGCAGGTCCAAAGCCGCCGGCATGGTCAACGCCGTGCTGCGAAAATTCGTCACCAACTGGCTGGATATGCCCCCTCTGCCCCGGGACAGCGAGGCCGGGTACCTGTCTATCCGGTACAGCCATCCCAAGTGGCTGGTGGAGCGGCTGTTGGCGCTGCTGGGCCGGGAGGAGGCGGAGGCCTTTCTCCGGTTGGACAATGAAATCGTGCCCACCACCATCCAGACCAACACCCTTTGCACCACTCCCGAGGCGCTGCAAAAGGAGCTGCACGCCGCCTCCGTGGCGGCGGAGCCCCACCCCTGGCTGCCGGGCTGCTTCACCATCAGCGGCACCGGCGACCTGGAAAAGCTGGACGCCTTTCAAAAGGGCCACTTCATGGTGCAGGATGCGGCGGCCAAGCTGGTGGCGGCGGTGAGCGGCGCCAAAAGGGGCGACCGGGTGCTGGACATGTGCGCCGCGCCGGGGGGCAAGTCCTTCGCCATCGCCATGGCCATGGAGGATAAGGGCGACAT
Organism: Oscillospiraceae bacterium; assembly: GCA_017412585.1. Classification (GTDB taxonomy): domain Bacteria; phylum Bacillota; class Clostridia; order Oscillospirales; family Oscillospiraceae; genus Vescimonas. The sequence continues at coordinate 9,642 of JAFPXK010000008.1, read as the reverse complement.
ATTGAGCTGCGACATCCATCCCCACAAGCTGAAGCTGATGGAGAGCGGCGCGGCCCGCTTAGGCATCCGCTCCATACGCACGGCCCTGGCCGACGGGCGGGAGAATCACGCCGCCTGGGTGGAAAAGGCGGACGTGGTGGTGGCGGACGTGCCCTGCTCGGGCCTTGGCATCATCCGCAAGAAGCCGGATATCCGCTACAAGGACCCCAGGGAGCTGGAGAAGCTGCCCGCGGTGCAGCGGGCCATCCTGGACAACGGCGCCACCTACCTGCGGCCCGGCGGCGTGCTGGTATATGCCACGTGCACGGTGCTGCCCCGGGAGAACGACGGCGTGGTGGACGCCTTTCTGGCGGCCCATCCCGATTTTTGCCGGGAGCCGTTTACCCTGCCCCAGCCCCTGGGCCGGTGCGACGGCAGCATTACCCTGTGGCCCCAGCGCCACGGCACCGACGGCTTTTACATCTGCCGCCTGCGGAAACGGGCGGAATAAGAGGAACCTATGATCGACATTAAATCCCTCACAATGGAAGATATCACCGACCTGCTGCGCAACTGGGGCGAGCCCGCCTTCCGGGGCAGACAGGTGTTCACCTGGCTCCACAGGGGCGTTACGTCCTTTGAGGAGATGAGCAACCTGTCCAAGTCCCTGCGGCAGCGTCTGGCGGAGGCGTGCTATATCACCGCCCCCACCGTGGCCCGGCGGCAGGAGAGCGCCCTGGACGGCACCGTCAAGTACCTGTGGCGGCTGGGGGACGGCAACTGCATCGAGACGGTGCTGATGCAGTACCACCACGGCAACACCGTGTGCATCTCCAGCCAGGTGGGCTGCCGCATGGGCTGCGCCTTCTGCGCCAGCACCATAGCCGGAAAGGTGCGGGATCTGACGCCTTCGGAGATGCTGGACCAGGTGCTGTTTACCCAACTGGACAGCGGACGGGATATCTCCAACATTGTGCTGATGGGCATTGGCGAGCCCATGGACAACCGGGAAAACGTGCTGCGCTTCCTGGAACTGGTGAACCATCCGGAGGGCATGAACATCGGCATGCGCCATATCAGCCTGTCCACCTGCGGCGTGGTGCCCGGCATCGACGCCCTGGCGGATTTGAACTTGCAGCTTACGCTGTCGGTGTCCCTCCACGCGCCGGACAGCGAGACCCGCAGCCGTATCATGCCGGTGAACAAGGCATACGATGTGGAGGAATTGTTTGCCGCCTGCCATCGCTATTTCCAAAAGACCGGGCGGCGCATCAGCTTTGAATACGCCATGATTGACGGCGTCAACGACAACGACTGGCAGGCTGACCTGATTGCCAGGCGCATCAAGGGCATGCCGGGCCATGTGAATCTCATTCCGCTCAACGACGTGGTGGAGAGCCCCTTCAAGCCCAGCCGCCGGGTGGCGGCGTTCCAAAAGCGGCTGGAATCCCACGGCATCACCGCCACAGTGCGGCGCAGCCTGGGCGGAGATATTGACGCAAGCTGCGGCCAACTGCGCCGCAAGGCCATGGAGGAGGAAGGCAAGCTATGAAAGCCTGGGGCATCACGGATACGGGTCTGGTGCGGGAAGAGAATCAGGACGCCTTTGCCATCGGCTGTGACGGCGGTTGGCAGTGGGCTGTGGTATGCGACGGCATGGGCGGCACCAGCGGCGGCCATGTGGCCAGCATGACGGCGGTGTCCGCCTTTGTGGGCCAGCTCCACGAGTTGCTGCGCCAGGGCATGACCGCGAAGGAGCTGCGCCATGCCATGTTCCGGGGCGTCACCATGGCCAATCTGGCCATTCGCCAGGCGGCCATCGTGGACCCGTCACTGGAAAAGATGGGCACTACGCTGGTAGGCGCCGTGTGCGGCGAGGACAAGGTGCTGTGCTGCAACGTGGGCGACAGCCGGGCCTATCACATTACCCCCGGCGGCATCCGCCAGATCACCCGGGACCACAGCGTGGTGCAGAATATGGTGGACAGCGGCCAGATCACGGCGGCGGAGGCCAGGCATCACCCCAGCCGCAACCTGATTACCCGGGCCCTGGGGCCCGACGCCAAGGTGCGTTCCGATATTTTTGAGGAGCCGTGGCAGCAGGGGGAGTATATCCTGCTGTGTACCGACGGCCTGGTGAACACCGTGTCGGAGCAGGAGATGCTCTTTGAGGTCATTCACAGCGAGGACGTGGAGGGCTGCCTGGAGCGGCTTTTGCAAATCGCCAAGGATAACGGCGCCCCGGACAACGTGACTGCGGTGCTGCTGCAAAACTGAGGAAAGGAGAGGATAGGCAATGGAATCCTATATCGGGAAGCTGCTGGATAACCGGTATCAGCTTTTGGAGCTGATCGGCACCGGCGGCATGTCCAACGTATATAAGGGAAAGGATCTGCGCCTGAACCGTCTGGTGGCGGTAAAGACGCTGAAAAGCGACCTGGCGGAAAACGCCGAGTTCCGCCGCCGCTTCCGGGATGAGTCCCTGGCGGTGGCCCAGCTCAGCCATGCCAATATCGTCTCCGTGTACGACGTGTCCTCCTTTGAGGGCATCGAGTACATCGTCATGGAGCTGATTGACGGCATCACGCTGAAGCAGTATATGGAGCGCCGGGGCCAGATGGACTGGCGGGAGGCGCTGCACTTCATCCTCCAGATTGCCCACGGCCTTTCCCACGCCCACAGCCGTGGCATCATTCACCGGGACATCAAGCCCCAGAACATTATGGTGCTGCGGGACGGCAGCGTGAAGGTGGCCGATTTCGGCATCGCCTGCCTTGCCGACGCCAGCAACACTTTGGCCCAGGAGGCCCTGGGCAGCGTCCACTATATCTCCCCCGAGCAGGCCCGGGGCGACCGGGTGGACGAGCGCAGCGACATTTACAGCGCCGGTGTGGTGCTCTATGAGATGCTGACGGGGCGGCTGCCCTTTGAGGGCGACAACCCGGTGAGCGTGGCCATTCAGCACCTGTCCAGCATGCCTCTGAACCCCCGGGAGATCAACGCCTCCATCCCCGAGCCCATGGAGCTGATCTGCCTCAAGGCCATGAACCCGGACCTGGACAAGCGCTATCCCACCGCCGACGCCATGGCGGAGGATTTGGAAAAAATCCGCAAGGATCCCCAGGTGGATTTAGACTATATCCGCTCGGAGATGAAGCCGGTGGTGGACGATGAGCCCACCATGCCGGTGCCGGTGGCCCAGATCAAGCAGGCCGAGCAGAAGCACGCCGACGGCGGCAGGAAGCAGCGGCCCCAGGGCATGACGGCACAGCAGAAGGCCGTTCTCACCGTGGCCGGCATCGCCGCGGCGGTGGCGCTGATTGTGCTGCTGTTCACGGTGATTTTAGGCAGCTTCGGGGACGGCAGCGAGCACCATTCCGGCTCCTACGAGGTACCCAACATCCTGGGCTATACCGTGGAAGAGGCGCAAAGCCTGGACCGGATTCGGGACGTGTTCACCATTACCGTCACCGGCACCCGGGAGGACGCAGGCTATCTGCCGGGGCAGATTATTTCCCAGGACCCCGGCGCCGGCACCATGCGCAAGAGCAACCTGGAAATCAAGGTGGTGCTGTGCGCGGAGGCGCAGCGGACGCTGATGCCCAACCTGGAGGGCTTGTCCTACCAGAACGCCAAGATCCAACTGCAAAATCTGGGGCTGAACCTTACCATTCTGTCGGAGGAGTATGCCTCCAACGACTATCCCATGGGCGACGTGATTGCCTCGTTCCCCGCCGCCGGCACGGAGCTTCACGAGGGCGACACGGTGACCCTGGCGGTGAGTAAGGGGCCGGATACCATCATGGTCATCCCCTTCACCGGCATGACGTTGCAGCAGGCCACCCAGACCGCCCAGCAGATGGGCCTGGTGGTGGGCCGCCCGGTGTACCAGTACAGCGGCTATGATTCCGGCCTGGTCATCGGCCAGAGCATCGAGGCCAACACGGAGGTCAGCGGCGGCACGGAGATCTATTTCACCGTCAGCGGCGATTACAGCACCCAGACGGTGCTCTATCAGGTGCCGGAGACGCTGGCAGGCAAGGCGTCGGTGCGGGCAGAGTTCTACCTGGACGGCGAGCTGGTGGAGGCCACCTTCCTGGAGAGCCCCAACCCGGAGGACCCGGTGAGCTACGATTATAACGGCCTGGTGGGTACCACCGTGAAGGCCTACGCCTCCTTTGACGGTATCCGCACGGAAGAAGTGGAGATCACCTTTTGAGCAGCGGCAGAATTGAGAAAGCCCTCAGCGGCTTCTATTATGTGAATACCGGCGAGACGGTGCTGCGCTGCCGGGCCCGGGGCAAGTTCCGCCGGGAGGGCATGAGCCCCCTGGTGGGGGACCGGGTGGAGGTGCAGGCCTTAGGCGGCGGCGAGGGCGTGGTGGAGGCGATTTTGCCCCGCACCAACGTGTTTTCCCGTCCTGCCGCAGCCAACGTCGATCAGCTTGTGATGATTGCCTCCGCCGCCCTCCCGGTGACGGACCCTTATCTCATTGACCGCATCAGCGCCATTGCGGTGCTGAAGGGCGCCCGGGTGCTGCTGGTGCTGAATAAAACCGACCTGGACAGGGCGGATGACCTTTATGAGATTTATTCCCGCTCCGCCATTCCGGTGCTGCGCGTCAGCGCCGCCACGGGGGAGGGGCTGGATGGGCTGCGCGCCGCCATCAGCGGCAAGCTGAACGTGTTTACCGGCAATTCCGGCGTGGGCAAGTCCAGCATCTTGAACGCCCTGTGCCCCGATTTTGCCCTGCCCACCGGCGAGGTGAGCAAGGCCCTGGGCCGGGGCCGCCACACCACCCGACACACGGAGCTGTTCCCTCTGGGGGACGACACCTGGGTCATCGACACGCCGGGCTTCTCCTCCTTTGACGCCCAGGAGGTGGATTGGGAGCTGAAATGCCGCCTGCCGGAGACGTTCCCGGAGTTTGCCCCCTATCTGGAGGGCTGCCGCTTCGTGGGCTGCCAACACGTGAAGGAGAAGGGCTGCGCCGTGCTGCAGGCGGTGCGGGATGGGGCCATCCCAAAGCAGCGCCACGAAAGCTACGTGCGCCTCTGGAACGAGCTGAAGGATCTGAAGGACTGGCAGCAGAAATAAAGCAAGACAGGCAGGTTAAACTGCCTGTCTTTTTATCTGCATGCGCCCTCACCCCGGGGCGCATTTTTTCATAGGATGGAGTGGAAAGGGGGGCTGGGCCATGTGGCGAAGAGGCGGAAACTGCTGCATTGCGGTGATGGCGGTGGCGCTGGGGGCGGGGATCCTCATCGCCTGCATTTTCCCGGTGGGCTTTTTGACGGTGCTGGTCGCCCTTTTGCTGATTGCCTGCGGCATTGCCTTATTACGGGACAGGAGGTAGCGAAAATGCGTATCGTAGTCTGGAAAGCGCCCCGGCTGTTGCGGGGTGTGCTGCGCACCATCTTCGGCGTGGGCGCATAATCGGGCCCGGCCGCTCATATCTTGGCAGTACCATTACGGAATGAGAGGATACTGCTATGGAACTGGGCTTGCAATTTGAGGACATTACCTATTACGAGAGCTTGGAGAGCCACGCCGTCACCCACGAGGAGACGCTGGAAACCGCCATTCCGGAGTATTGCCCGGATATGAGCCGCATCGTGGAGTCGGTGGGGGAGCTGTTTGTGCAGGAGAAAATTCCGGCGGAGGACCGCTACACCGTGGCCGGAACGGTGAAGGTGACGGTGCTGTACACCTCCGAGGAGTCGCCGGGGCTGAAGAGCCTGACGGTGTCGGTGCCCTTCTCCGCCCGGACGGAGGAGCAGATCGGCGGCGGCGGGACGGTGTTCGTCACGGGCCGTGTGCTGATGCTGGAAGCCCGTGCCGTTACCTCCCGGCGGCTCCATATCCGCCTGGTGCCGGAGATCACCGCCCATACCTTCCGGCCCCAGCAATCGTCGCTGTGCGTGGGGGTGGAGCCGGAGCCTACGCTGCGGGTGCGTCGGGAGGAGATCACCCTGCCGCTGCTCACCGGCGTGGCAGAGCAGGAGATCGGCTTCACCGGGGAGGCGGCGCTGCCGGCGGGCAAGGTGCCGGAGGAGCTGCTGGTGTACCATCTCTGTCCCCAGGTGCAGCAGGTGCAGCGGCTGGGCGGCAAGCTGATGGTGAAGGGCGAGGTGCTGATGCGTGCGCTGTATCGCAGCGGCGACGCCCTGGCGGACTACTGGGAGGGGGTGCTGCCCTTCTCCGACGTAGTGGACGGCGCAGGCCTTGCCGAAGACGGGGAGCTGGTGGTGCTGCCCACGCTGACGGCGGCGGACGCCCGGGCGCTGCGGCGGGACGCCTCCGGCGGCATCAGCGTCACGGCCCAGATCAGCCTGGCCATCCGGGCCTATCAGCGCAAGACCGTCAGCTATATCGCGGATTTGTACAGCGTGCGGTATAATACCCATCTGGAGCAGCAGCCTGTGACGGTGCATCTGGATGAGCCGGAATCGGAGCTGACCCAGGAGGCGGTGAGCCGCCTGGAGCTGAACGCCGGGGCGCCCTTCGTGTACGTGACGGCGCTGGAGTGCTCGCCCGTGACCTCCACGGTGGAGGCGGGCCGCAGCGTGCTGCGGACGGCCATCCGCTGGCAGGCGCTGTATCTGGACGAGAGCGGCAGCCCCATCACCGTTGGCCGCACCGAGGAGGTGACGGTGCCGGTGGAGGAGATGCGGGGCACGGCCTCCGCCCGGTGCTGCACGGTGACGGTGCAGTGCAGCAGCGCGTGCCAGATCCGGGTGCCGGTGACCTTTGCCCTCACCTGGGAGGAGCGGCTCACCGTCAACGGCCTGACGGCAGTGACCATGGAGGAGGCCCAGCGCAGCGAGCCTATGCCCAGTCTGATCCTGCGGCGCATGCACCCGGAGGAGACGCTGTGGGACGTGGCCAAGCAGTACCACACCGACGTGGACGCCATCCGGCAGAACAACCGCCTGGAGGGGGATGCCCCCCATGACCGAATGCTGCTGATTCCCCGGGTGCGGTGAGAGCGGAACCTTGTAAAGGGAGCGGCGCGGCCAATGCTGCGCCGCTTCCTTTTTTGTCAACACGGGGTTGCGTAAAAATGGAAAATCGCAACCGTAAGTTGCTGGACAAAAGGCCATACCGGGATTATACTCTACGTAACAAGGGCGCCTGCGGCGCCTGCTGAGAGGGGAGCGAATGGACATGCAAGAGCGAGCTATGCTGGAGATCCGCCACTTTTCCAAGTCCTACGGCGGGGGAAAGAAGGCGGTGGACGATCTTTCCCTCCATGTGATGCCCGGCGACATCTACGGCTTCATCGGCCATAACGGCGCCGGCAAATCCACCACCATCCGTGCCGTGGTGGGCGTGTTGGACTTCAAGGAGGGGGATATTTTCATCGACGGCCACTCCGTCAGGACGGAGCCCCTGGCCTGCAAGCAGATTACCGCCTACATTCCCGACAATCCCGACCTGTACGAAAACCTCACCGGCATCCAGTATCTCAACTTCATTGCGGACGTGTTTGCCATTGACGCCCGCGACCGTGAGGCGCGCATCCGCCGCTATGCCGACCAATTTGAGATGACCGCCGACCTGGGCAATCTCATCAGTTCCTATTCCCACGGCATGAAGCAGAAGCTGGCCATCATCTCCGCGTTGATTCACCAGCCCCGCCTGCTGGTGCTGGACGAGCCCTTTGTGGGCCTGGACCCCAAGGCGTCCTTCACGCTGAAGGAAATCATGCGCCAAATGTGCGACCGTGGCACCGCCATCTTCTTCTCCACCCATGTGCTGGATGTGGCGGAAAAGCTGTGCAACAAGGTGGCCATCATCAAGCACGGCCGCCTGATCGCCGCGGGCACCATGGCGGAGCTGACGGAGGGTCACTCCCTGGAGGAGGCATTCCTGGAGGTGGACGGCGATGAAAAGTAGCGTTTTGCTGCTGAAAACCATGCTCCGTGCCTCCGGCAGGTGGAACGTGTACCGCCACACTGCCGACGGCAAGCTGCGGCGGAAAATCGTCATGGGCTACGTGGGCCTGGCGGTGCTCTACGCCATGCTGGTGTTTTACAGCGGTGCCATGGCCTTCGGCTACGGTGCCATCGGGCTCCAGGGCGTGGTGCCGGGCGTCTGCGCCCTGTCTGTCAGCGGCCTTGCCTTTATCATGACCGTTTTCCGCACCAACGGGTATCTCTTCCGCTTCCGGGAGTACGATATGGTGATGTCCCTGCCCTTTTCCGCCCGGACGGTGGCCATCAGCAAATTCCTGCTGATGTACGTGCGCCTGCTGCCCTGGTATCTCAGCCTGTCGCTGCCCATGCTGGTGGGCTACGGCCGCTACGCCCGGGCCGGGCTGTGGGTGTACCCGGTGTGGGCGGTGCTGACGTTGGCCCTGCCCCTTATCCCCATGGTGGCGGCCTCCTTCGTGGGCTTCCTCATCGCCCGGGTCAGCGCAGGTTTTCGCAAAACCAACCTGATTCAAACCATTCTCACCTTCGCCTTCGTGCTGTTTTGCTTCTCGCTGCGGTTCATCATCGAGGACGTTTTCCGCAATGACGCCGTTGACGCGGTGCTGATCCAGGCGGCGGAGGCCCTGGAGGGTGCAGTGTCCGCCTACCCGCCCGCGGCCTGGTTTGCCGCCGCCGTGACGGGGGAGAGCTGGCTGGGCGGGCCGCTGCTGCTCCTTGCCAGCGCGGCCCTGTCGGCCCTGGTGCTCTATATCGTGGGCGGCGCTTACCGCAACGTCAACTCCGCCCTGCAATCCCACGCCGCCGGAAAACGGTTTACCATGACGGCGCAGCGTCAGCGCAGCGCCGTTGGGGCCATCGCCTACAAGGAGCTGCGCCGCCTGCTGGGCTCCACCAACTATATGGTCAACGGCGCTATGGGTGAGCTGCTGGCGGTGCTGCTGGGGGTGGCCACGCTGGTCATCGGCTTTGACAAGATCGTGGCCACAGTCACCAACGGCGCTCCCTTCGACCCGGCCATTCTGCAGCCTGCCATTCCCTTTATCGTCTATTTTCTCGTGGGCATGATGGCCACCACCGCCTGCTCGCCGTCGCTGGAGGGCAAAAACTTCTGGATTTTGCAGAGCCTGCCCCTGTCCATGCAGACGGTGTACCGGGGCAAAATGCGGTTCAACATGATGCTGACGGTGCCCTTTATGGCCTTTGCCACCCTTTGCCTGTGCCTGTCGGCCCGGGTCAGCGGGGTGCATACGGCGCTGTATCTGCTGCAGGGCGTGGCGCTGTGCGCCTTCTCCACCGCCTGGGGCTGCGTGTGCGGCGTCCGGTTCCGCCGGCTGGACTGGGTCAACGAGATCGAGGTCATCAAGCAGGGTACGGCGGTGACGGCGTATCTGCTGCCCAATATGTTCGCGGTCATGGGGCTGGCGGTGCTGTCGGTGGTCCTGGGCCGCAGGATGGACCACGCGCTGCTGGCCCTGATCTTTACGGCCGTCGCCGCGGCCCTGGCGCTGCTGAGCTACCTACGGGTGATGAAGCTGGCGGAGAAAGAATAACGTTTCTGCATAAAAAGTGCCGGTAGGTACGGTTTTGAAGTGAACCCCAAAAGTTAGACAAAAATATAATTAAGCGACGTGAAGGGTCTGGTATCTGTGTTGAGCAGGTGTCAGGCCCTTTAGTTTTAGCTTGATCCTGCGATTGTTGTAGTAATCGAGGTAGTCAACGAGTTCTT
>JAFPXK010000007.1 GCA_017412585.1 Oscillospiraceae bacterium | reverse complement strand
CCCCGGCCGCGGGCGGAGCAGCCCCCCGCCCCTACGCATGGTTGTCGATGCCGTGTACCATTCATCCGGCCTGGGTGGTTTTCGTTACCGGGGTACGGGCCGCCGAGTCGTCGGCCCCTACGGTGGGATTGTTGCCGGGTGACATGCAACCGGCCTGGGTTATTATCGTTACCGTGCTGCGGCGGGCCGAGGTCGTCCCGCCCTACGGGGGGATCGATGCCGTATACCATCTAACCGGTCTGGGTGGGTATCGTTACCTGGGTCACGGGCGATTCGTGAATCGCCCCTACGGTGTAATCGTGGCGGCATCGGTTTTTTCGTAGGGGCGCTTCATGAAGCGCCCGTTGCGCGGAACGATTTTTCAACGACTTACGGCAGGCGGGCGGGCATCGCCCCCTCATCCGTCACGGCCTACGGCCGTGCCACCTTCCCCCCAAGGGGAAGGCGGGGCGGGAATTGGCGGCGGGTGCAAATCCTCCCTTTACGCCGACGGGATTTTGTGGTATATTGTATTCGTATTGGTATCTCTACGGCAAGGGAGGTGACGCGGCCGTGAAATATGAGCTTTGGAAGACCCCGGACATTGACGAGGGGGCCATCGCCGCCCTGCGCGCCGCGGGCTATCCCTATCTTGTCAGCGGCGTGCTGGTGTCACGGGGCATCACCACGCCGGAGGCCGCCGCCGCCTTTCTGGAGCAGGAGACCAGCCTGACCTATTCCCCCTTTTTGATGGCGGACATGGACAGGGCTGTGGCCCGGATCAACGACGCCCTTTTGCGCCGGGAGAAGATCGCCATTTACGGCGACTACGACGTGGACGGCATCACCGCCACCTGCATCCTGGTGGACTATCTCAAGAGCCGGGGCGGCGACGTGGTGCATTACATCCCCCGCCGCATCGAGGACGGCTACGGCCTGAGCTGCGACGCCATCGATACCCTCCGCCGCCAGGGCGTGAAGCTGCTGGTGACGGTGGACTGCGGCATCACCGGCGTGGAGGAGACGGAATTCGCCAAGTCTCTGGGCATGGACGTGGTCATCACCGACCACCACGAGTGCAAGGACGCCCTGCCTGACGCGGCGGCGGTCATCGACCCCCACCGCAGCGACTGCCCCTATCCCTTCAAGCATCTGGCGGGCTGCGGCGTGGCGCTGAAGCTGGTGCTGGCCCTGGGGGGCAGCGACAGGGAGGAGGCCCTCTTCTCCCGCTACTGCACCCTGGCGGCCATCGGCACGGTGGCGGACGTGATGCAGATGTCGGGGGAGAACCGCACCATCGTGTCCCGGGGCCTGGCCTCCATCGAGCGCAGCGATTTCATCGGCCTCCACGCCCTTTTGGCGGAGGCGGGACTGGATAAAAAGGAGATCACCTCCGTGCAGATCGGCTTCGTGCTGTCCCCCCGCATCAACGCCGCCGGGCGGATGGGGGAGGCGGACATGGCGGCGGACCTGCTGCTGTGCGACGACCCCGCCAAGGCCAGAGAGATGGCCCGGGCCCTGTGCGACCTGAACCGGGAGCGGCAGAACGTGGAGCAGACCATCTACACCCAGGCCGAGGAGATGATCGACGCCATGCCGGAGCATCTGCGCAGCGCGCTGGTGCTGTCCGACCAGCGGTGGCACCAGGGCGTGGTGGGCATCGTGGCCTCACGGCTCAGCGAGAAATACTCCCGGCCCAGCTTTATGATCCACTTAAACGGCGCCACCGGAAAGGGCTCCTGCCGGAGCTGGGGAGGCTTCAACCTGTTCGCCGCCCTGGAGAGCTGCTCCGATCTGCTGCTGGGCTTCGGCGGCCACGAGCTGGCGGCGGGCTTTACCATTGAGGAGAAGAACATCCCCGCCTTCCGCCGGAGGATGAACGAATATGCCGCCGCCTACCGGGGCGGCGAGGCGCCGGTGTCGTCCCTGGACGTGGACATGGTGATTCAGCGCCCCGGCGACGTGACGCTCTCGGAGGTGGAGGCCCTCAGCACCCTGGAGCCCTACGGCGCCGGCAACCCCCGGCCCGTGTTCTGCCTGAAGGGGGCCACACTGGGCCGCACCCAGACCGTGGGCCAGGGCCGCCACCTGAAGCTGCGGCTCATCCGGGGCAGCACCCAACTGGACGGCATCTTTTTCTCCACCACCGCCGAGGACTGCGGCGTGGCCGTAGGGGACAGGGTGGACGCGGCGTTCTATCTACAGGTCAATGAATTCCGGGGCAGCCGCACCGTGCAGCTCCAGCTTGTGGACCTGCGGCCCTCTCTTACCCCCAGCACCAGGGAGATTGAGGCCCTGGCCCTGGTGCAGCAGGTGATCGACGGGGAGGTGATCCCCGCCCGGGACGCCCGGCGGCTGCTGCCGGGCAGGGAGCATTTCGCCGCCGCGTGGCGGTTTATCGACCATCAGCTTGCCGCCGGGCCCCTGCGGTGCGGCTACCTGCCGCTGCTGCGGCAGCTTGCCCAGCGGCTGGGCAAGGCCGACGCCTTTGCCCGGGCGGCGCTGTGCCTGGAGGTGTTCCACGAGCGGGGCCTCCTTACGGTGGAGCGCCGGGGCGACAGCGTCACCATTACCCGGGGCGACACCGCCCGGGCCAACCTGGAGCAGTGCCCCTACGTGGAGCAGCTATTTATCCGCACATTGGGAAAGGGAGGTGGACACGGATGACCCCAGACGAGATGTATCAGCATTTGGAGGACACCATACGCAGCTATAACCCCGGGGCGGACTTCGCCCATATCCGCGCCGCCTACGACTATGCCGCCGCCCACCACGGCCAGCAGAAGCGGAAGGACGGCTCCCCCTACGTGACCCACCCCCTCAGCGTGGCCCAGATCCTGGCCGAGGAGCTGCATCTGGACAGCGAATCCATTATGGCGGCGCTGCTCCATGACACCATTGAGGACACCGACGCCACCCACGAGGACATCGCAAAGCTGTTCTCCCCCACGGTGGCGGACCTGGTGGAGGGCGTCAGCAAGCTGACACGGGTGCAGTATACCTCCAAGGAGGAGGAGCAGATGGAGAATCTGCGGAAGATGCTGATGGCCATGAGCAAGGATATCCGGGTCATCCTCATCAAGATCGCCGACCGGCTCCACAATATGCGCACCATGGAGTACCAGACCCCCGCCAAGCAGAAGCAGAAGTCCTACGAGACCATGGAGATCTACGCCCCCATCGCCCACCGGCTGGGCATGCAGAAGATGAAATGGGAGCTGGAGGACCTGAGCCTCAAGTATCTGGACGGCGCCGGCTACCAGGAGATCATCGACTCTTTAAGCGCCAAGAGCGCCGAGTACGAGGGCTTTATGGAGCGGGTGCAGGCCCAGATCCAGACCCGGCTTGCCGAGGCCGGCATCACCGACGCCACCGTGTACGGCAGGATGAAGCACCCGTACAGCATCTACCGCAAGATGTACTCCAAGGCCAAGAGCCTGGACGACGTGTTCGACCTCATCGCCTTCCGGGTCATCGTGAACACGGTGGCGGACTGCTACAACGTGCTGGGCATCATCCACGACCTGTACAAGCCCATTCTGGGCCGGTTCAAGGACTATATCGGCACCCCCAAGCCCAATATGTACCAGTCCCTCCACACCACGGTGATGGGGGAGGGGGGCATCCCCTTCGAGGTGCAGATCCGAACACACGAGATGCACGAGATCGCGGAGTACGGCGTGGCGGCCCACTGGAAATACAAGCAGGCGGGCCAGGGCCAGGGGGACGAGAGCCGCTACGAGTGGGTCCGCCGCCTGCTGGAAAACCAGGACGGCGCCGACGCCGAGGACTTTATCCACTCCCTGAAGGTGGACATGTTTGCCGACGAGGTGTTTGTGTTCACCCCCCAGGGGGACGTGATCAACCTGCCCGCCGGGGCCACCCCCATCGACTTTGCCTACACCATCCATTCCCAGGTGGGCAACCACATGGTGGCCGCCAAGGTGAACGGCCACATCGCCCAGCTCACCACGCCGCTGCACAACGGCGACGTGGTGGAGGTCACCACCTCCCAGAGCGCCCACGGCCCCAGCCGGGACTGGCTGCAATACGCCAAGTCCAGCAACGCCCGCAGCAAGATCCGCCAATGGTTCAAGCACGAGAAGCGGGACGAGAACATCGTCAACGGCCGGGCCAGCTTTGAGGCGGAGCTGAAGCGCTGCGGCGTGACCCTGCGGGAGATGACCTCCGAGGAGATGCTGCCCCAGGTGCTGAAAAAGACCAGCTTCAACACCCTGGAAGATATGTATGCCGCCATCGGCTACGGCGGCGTCACGTCGTTGAAGCTGGTGGGCCGGCTGCGGGAGGAGATCCGCAAGGTCACCGAGGCCCGCCAGGCCGACCGGAACACCGGCGAGGCGGCGGCCCCGGAGAACCCCATCCCCATCTTCGAGCCCACCGTGCCCCGGAAATCCAGCGGCGAGCACGGCGTCATCGTGGAGGGCCTTTCCAACTGTCTGGTGAAGTTCTCCAAGTGCTGCTCCCCCGTGCCGGGGGACGACATCGTGGGCTTCATCACCCGGGGCTACGGCGTGTCCGTACACCGCTCCGACTGCCCCAACGCCGCCCCCGAGCGGAGAAAGCCGGAGGAGGCGGGCCGGTGGATCAAGGTGAGCTGGGCCGACAACATCTCCGAGACGTACCACACCGCGCTGCAGCTGGTGGCCAAGGACCGCATCGGCATGCTCACCGACGTGTCCACCGTCCTCAGCACCACCAAGACCCGGGTCTGCTCCCTCAACGCCCGGTCCACCCCCGACGGCTACGGCGTCATGGACCTGGAGGTGGAGGTGGCAGGCCACGAGCAGCTGAAAAACGTGGTGAAAAAGCTGGAGAGCGTGCCGGGCATCATGCGGGTGACACGGCCCGCGGGATGAACCGTCATGGAAAAACGGCGGCATATTACACCGTAGGGGCACTTTGTGGATAGGCGGGAATGATGAAAGGCATCGTCGCTTACAAGGGCCACAATATTCTCCGTAGGGGCGCTTCATGAAGCGCCCGTTTGCGGGTTGGCAATGACGGGAAAGGTGTCGTTGGCTGCGGCAGGGTCACCTGTTATTTCGTAGGGCGCGACGACCCGGCGCGCCGCTTGCCCGGCGGCATGTTTGCGGAAAGGCACCGTTTGTCGCGGACGGGTATGGATTTTCTCCGTAGGGGAGGACGACCCTGTCCTCCCCAGCCCAAGGTGGTTGACGCATAGGGGGCGGACAGGGTCGTCCGCCCCTACGCATGGTTGTCGATGCCGTGTACCATCCAACTGGCCTTGGTGGGTATCGTTACCTGGGCGGCGGGCGATTCGTGAATCGCCCCTACGAACGGTGGCCGTTGCCGTTCACCATTCAACCGGCCTGGGCGGGAACCGTTACCGGGCTGCGGGCCGCCGAGTCGTCGGCCCCTACGGTGATGGACGATACCGTTCACCATCCACCCGCCCTGGGCGATCGTCGCCCCCTCATCCGTCAGCTTCGCTGACACCTTCCCCCCAAGGGGAAGGCGGGGACGAATAGATAAAACTTTGCGCAGCCTTCCCCCTCGGGGGGAAGGTACCCCAGTGCGCACACTGGGGGGAATGAGGGGGCGATTTTGCGGGAAGTTTCCGGTAGACTTCCCCCCATCTCACCCGCCCTGGGCGATCGTCGCCCCCTCATCCGTCAGCTTCGCTGACACCTTCCCCCCAAGGGGAAGGCGGCGCGATTAATTGTTCTGTTTTTCCATCCACCCGGCGTTGGCGGTCATCGCCACTTGGGCTGCGGGCCGCCGAGTCGTCGGCCCCTACGGTGGATAACGATGCCGTTTTCCATCCACCCCACCTTTTCGCTGTTCGTCACCTGGCTGCGGGCGATTCGTGAATCGCCCCTACGGCGCAAAACCATAGGGACCGCCGCCCCTGCAAGGTAATGTGCCGCCAGGCGCAAATCATGCCGTCAGGCAATTCACGCGCCTTTGGCGCAATTCATTATTCCTCCCCCCGGCGGATTATTTCACTATGTATTGACACAAGGAGATCACATTATGCGAGCGGTATTGACCCGGGTGAAGCACGCCTCCGTCACCATCGACGGGGCGGTGCACGGGAAAATCGGACAGGGCTTTCTCATTCTGCTGGGGGTGGGCGTAAACGACACCGAGGCCGAATGCGACAAGCTGTGCGACAAGCTGACGGGCCTGCGCATCTTCGAGGACGAAAACGAGAAGATGAACCTGGGGCTGAAGGACGTGGGGGGCGAAATTCTGGTCATTTCCCAGTTCACCCTGTACGGCAACTGCAAAAAGGGCCGCCGGCCCGAATTTCTGGGCGCGGCCCGGCCGGAGACCGCCATTCCCCTGTATGAGCGGTTCATCGCCGGGTGCCGGGAGCGGGGCTTCCACGTGGAGACGGGCATCTTCGGCGCCGATATGCAGGTGGACAGCCGCAACGACGGCCCCGTCACCCTGATTGTGGACACGGATAACTTATAAGGAGAGCGCGCCATGACCATCACATCCCTGCAGGTGGGGCCCATTATGACCAACTGCTACGTCGTCACCCACGGCAACCAGACCGTGGTGGTGGACCCGGGGGACGAGGCGTACCGCATCGCCGCCGCCATCGAGAAAACCGGCTGCCCCCTGGCCGCCATCTGGCTGACCCACGGCCATTTTGACCACTATACCGCCGTGGCGGGGCTGCTGGAACAGTGGCCCGGCACGCCGGTGTACATCCATCCCGCCGACGTGACCGACGCCCCCGCCGCCGGGGGCTGGGACCTGAAGTTCCCCCGGTCAGCCGCCCATAATCTCCGCTTTTACCGGGAGGGGGACACCGTCGCCGTAGGCGGCGCGGCCTTTACCGTGCTGGAGACGCCGGGCCACAGCGCCGGCAGCGTGTGCCTCGTGGGCCAGGGGGTCATCTTCTGCGGCGACACCCTGTTCCGGGGCAGCTGCGGGCGGACGGATTTCCCCGACGGCAGCTACGCCGCCATGCTGCGCTCCCTGGGGCGGCTGGGCAAATTGCCCGGCGACTACCGCTGCCTCTGCGGCCACGAGGGGGAAACCACCCTGGCCTTCGAGCGGCAGCACAATCCCTATCTGCGACAGGGGATGGGCCTATGAAACTGCTATTTACAGGACACGACCAGCGCTACGCCGTGGAGCAGAGTTTGCTGGCCTTCTTCCCCCAGGAGCGGCCCGTGTACGAGCCCGATGCGGCGGAGGAAAACCAGGCGGAGGTCCGCCTTTCCCTGGGGAAAACCTACGCCACCGCCACCACCCTCATCCGCTATGAAGGCCGGGAGGGCCGGGGCGTCAGCCGGGTGCGCATTGACGGCGCCGCCGACGAATACGGGCGGGAGCGGCTGCGGCAGCGGGCGGTGAAGCTGAGCTTCTTCAAGGCCGCCCGGGCCGTGACAGGCCAGACCCCCGCCTGGGGCGCATTGACCGGCATCCGGCCCGGCAAGCTGGCGGGCCAGTATCTGGCCGCCGGGAAAACCCCCGCCCAGGTGGACAGGATTTTGCGGGATACCTACTGCGTGTCCGCTCCCCGCCGCCGCCTGGCCATCGAGACGGCCCAGGCGGGCCGGGCGGCCCTGGCGGACCTGCAGCCCAATGACATCAGCCTGTATGTGGGCATTCCCTTCTGCCCCACCCGCTGCGCCTATTGCAGCTTCGTCAGCCAGTCGGTGGCCAAGTCCTTCCATTTGATGGAGCCCTATCTGGCCGCGCTGATGAACGAGATCACCGCCGCCGGGGAGATGGTGGCCCAAACGGGGCTGCGGATCAAGTCCTTCTACATGGGCGGCGGCACCCCCACCACCTTGTCGGCGGAGCAGATGGACCGGCTGCTGACTCATCTGGAGCGGTGCTTCGACCTGACCCACGCCGCGGAGCGGTGTGTGGAGGCGGGGCGGCCCGACACCATCGACCGGGAGAAGCTGCTGGTGCTGCTGCGGCACAATATCGACCGCATCAGCGTCAACCCCCAGAGTTTGGAGGACAGGGTGCTGACCGCCATCGGCCGCCGCCACACGGCGGAGGAGATTCGCGCCGCCATGGCCCTGGCCACCGAGCTGGGCTTCCCCCACGTGAACATGGATTTAATTGCCGGATTGCCGGAGGACACCCCCCAGGGCTTCCGCCGCACGCTGGACGCCTGCCTTTCCTACGGCGCCGACAACATCACCGTACACACCCTGTCCCTGAAAAAGGGCAGCCGCATTTTGCTGGAGGGCCTTGCCATCCCCACGGCGGAGGACGTGGCCGCCATGCTGGACTATGCCGACCCCACGCTGCGCGCCGCGGGCTTCGTGCCCTATTACCTCTACCGGCAGAAGTATATGTCCGGCAGCTTTGAAAACACAGGCTGGTGCATACCCGGCAGCCAGGGCCTATATAATATCTACATCATGGAGGAGCTGCACAGCATCCTGTCCCTGGGGGCGGGCGGCTCCACGAAGATGGTGGATTGGCCCCGGCAGCACATCGAGCGCCTCTTTCACCCCAAGTACCCCACGGAATACATCCAGCGGCCCGAAAAGGTGGCGGAAAATCTGGAGGCGTTCCGGGCGTTCCATGAAAAAATGCTGAAGTAAGGAGCGGTTTTCATGGGCGGCAACGGGCGATTTCTCCGGGGCGCGGCGGTTTTGACGGCGGCGGTGTTCCTCACCAAGCTGCTGGGGGCGGTGTACAAGATCCCCCTGGGGCGGGCGCTGGGCAGCGCGGGCATGGCCCACTTTTACGCCGCCTACAACGTATATAATACCGTGCTGCTGCTGACCACCTCCGGCATGACGGTGGCCCTCAGCACGCTCATCGCCGCCGCTCGTCCCCATCCGGGACGGGCGGGGCGCATTTTCTCCACAGCGCTGCTGCTGATGACGGCCCTGGGCCTCATCGGCGGCGGCGCTATGCTGCTTTTGGCCAAGCCTCTGGCGGCCCTGCTCCACGACGGCGGCGCGGCCCCCGCCATCGCCGCCCTGGCGCCGGGGGTGGCCTGCGTGTGCCTGATGACGCCCCTGCGGGGGGCCACCCAGGGCCTGGGGGACATGGCCCCCACGGCGGTGAGCCAGGTGGCGGAGTCGGCGGTGAAGCTCCTGGTGGGCCTGGGCCTTGCCCTG
>JAFPXK010000006.1 GCA_017412585.1 Oscillospiraceae bacterium | reverse complement strand
CGGAGATGGCGGGCATACCGGCGTCCGTCACCAATGCGCAGGTCTCTCCCGCCAAAATCCGCTCCAACACAGCGGGCCCGGCGGCGGCTTTATTGTGCTCATGGTAGGACACCATAGGCTTTTTGATGTCAAAATGGTTTAAGAGCTTCACGCTGACCCGGGTATCCTCGGCGGCGATGAAGTCGGCTTGGCGCAGCGTCTCCACGGCCCGGGGGGAGAAATCCCCCAGGTTGCCGATGGGCGTGGCCACCAGATAGAGCGTTCCGGCCATTTACGGTTCCTCCCTGTGTCGAAAATAGGCGTTTTTTACGTCCTCCGTCTCCTGCCCGACGCCATCCAGCAGCAACAGCGGCGGTTCCACCGCAAGGCCGGGACGGCCCCCACGGCGGCATTCCAGCAGCACCATGGAGGGGGCGGAGCGGGCGTCGTGGTGCACCAGCCGCAGCCGCTTGGGCTCCAGGCCGTGGCCCCGGGCGGCGCAGAGCAGGTCCGTCAGCCGTTCCGGGCGGTACACCATGGCAAGGCGCCCGGCAGTGGGCAGCAGCCACGCGGCGGCGGACAGCACGTCCTCCAGCGTGGCCGTCACCTCGGACCGGGCCTCACCCGGCCGGGCCTCCGCGGTGGCCCCGGAGGGCAGGGAGAAGTAGGGCGGGTTGCACACCACCAGGTCGTGGCTGCCCATGGGCAGAGCGGCCCGGTCACGAAAATCCGTTTCCACCACCGTCATGTCCATGCCGTTTTGGTCTGCCATGCGGCGGCAAAGTTCGCACCCCTGCGGCGACAGCTCCACCGCCGTCACCGATATGGAGGGCTCCCGGGCCCACAAGAGCAAGCCCAGCAGCCCCATGCCCGCCCCCAGGTCGCACACCCGGTCAAAGCGGCGGACAGGGGCGAAGCCCCCCAGCAGGAAGGAGTCGGTGGAGGGGCGGAACACGCCGTCGCCGTAATAATACACCGGCCCGCCGGGCCAAAGGTGATCCTGCGCCATGGCGCGTCCCTCCTTTTCATAAGTAGTGTAAAAAGTGCCGCCGGCAAGGCGGCACTTTTTCAAAGCATCATAACGCATCGCAGATTTCGCGCCCGCAGGCGCGAACTTATGCAATGCAAAATTTCCGGCGGCGTGTACGTCGGAAATTTTACCTCTCAGGCCACGAAGTGTGCGAGCGCAGCGAGTGCGCGCAGTGGGCTGCCATCCCATTGGCAGAAAAACGGCAGAGCCGTTTTTCGCCAGTGAATTTACATTTTCTCCGGGGCGGTGCAGCCGATGAGGGCCATGGCGTTCCGCAGCACGGAGCGGGTGGTGTCGGCCAGCTTCAGCCGGGCGGACAGGAGGTCTGCCGCCTCGCCCTTGATGCGGCAGGCGTTGTAGAACTTGTGGAAGGCGGCGGCCAGCTCCGTGAGATAGCGGTTGATGAAGCTGGGGTCGTAGTTCCGGGCCGCCAGGGCCACCACGTCGCCGTACCGGGCCAGCTCCTTGATGAGGGCCAGCTCCTCCGGGGCATTGAGCAGAGAGAAGTCCACCTCCGCCGCGGCGGGGACGGCGCAGCCCTCGGCAGCCAGATTCTTCAGCAACGTGCAGATGCGGGCGTGGGCGTACTGAACGTAGTACACCGGGTTTTCGCTGTCCTGGCGGACGGCCAGACCCAAATCGAACTCCATCTGGGTCTCGGGCTTGGCGTTGAAGAAGTAGCGGCAGGCGTCCACCGGCACCATGTCCAGCAGGTCCGTGAGGCTGACGGCCTTGCCCGTGCGCTTGGACATGCGCACCACCTCGCCGTTTTCCACCAGCTTCACCAGCTGCATCAGCACGATGTCCAGCCGGTGCTCGCCGTCCAGGCCCAGGGCGTCCATGGCGCCCTTGAGGCGGGCCACGTGGCCGTGGTGGTCGGCGCCCCAGACGTTGATGACCTTGTCGAAGCCGCGAACGGCAAATTTATTGCGGTGATAGGCGATGTCGGCGGCAAAATAGGTATAGAAGCCGTTGGCCCGGCGGAGCACGTCGTCCTTCAGCTCCAGGCGGTCAATCTCCTCCTGGCTCTTGTCCCGGGCGCGCAGGGCGTCGGCCAAAATCCGGGAGGTGGCCAGCCACAAGGCGCCGTCCTTCTCGTAGGTGTATCCCCGGTCGGTGAGGGCCTGGACGGAGTCGGCCACGTAGCCGCTGTCGTGGAGGGCGGACTCAAAGAACCACTGGTCGTACCGAATGCCGTAGCGCTCCAGGTCGGTTTTCATCTTGGGGATGTTGCGGTCCAGGCCGAAGCGGGCCAGGTCGGCGTGGCGCTTGGCCTCGTCCACGTTCAGATAGGCGTCGCCGTGGATGTCGTAGAAGGCCCGGGCCAGGTCGCGGATATCCTCGCCCTGGTAGCCGTCCTCGGGGAAGGCCACGGCGTCCTCCCCCAGGATGATCTGGAGATATCGGGCCTCCAGGCTCTTGGCGAATTTCTCGATCTGGTTGCCGGCGTCGTTGACGTAGAACTCCCGCCACACGTGGGCGCCGTTTTTCGCCAGCACGGAGGCCAGGGTGTCACCCAGCACGCCGCCCCGGGCGTTGCCCATATGCATGGGGCCGGTGGGGTTGGCGGACACGAACTCCACCATGATCTTCTGCCCCTTCAGGCTGTCGTTGGCGCCGTAGTCCATGCCCTCCGCCTCAATGGCGGCCAGGGTGTCGCCGTACCAGCGGCTGCCCAGGCGGAAATTCAGAAAGCCGGGGCCGGCGATGGACACCTCCGTGAAATAGCTGCCCTCCAAATCCATTTTACCGGTGAGAATAGTAGCCACCTCCCGGGGATTCTTCTTCATGGCCTTGGCGGCGGCCAGGCAGTAGGTGGTGGTGTAGTCGCCGTTGCGCACGTCCTTGGGCACCTCCACCGCGGGCACCACCGTGACGCCCTCCGGCAGCAAGCCCTCCGCCACGGCGGCGCGGTAGGCGTTTTCCGTCAGGTGCAGAATCTGCTCCTTGGCGCTTTGCATCATGTTCATTTTCTATCTCTCCTCTTTCAAATCCATGGTCAGGTGCATATCCCCGGCGGGGCTGCCGGCCTGACACAGCGTATAGTCCAGTGTGATCTCCCCATCGTCCTCCCCCAGCCGCCAGAAAAGCCGGCGGGTGACGGCGGTGAGGGTCAGCGCGCCGCCGGGGGCGGGCAGCACCAGGTCCACCTCCGCCTCGGCGTCCAGGGTCAGATGGTAGGCGTCGTTGATGATGACGGCCCGGCGGCCGTCGTCCCACAGCTTCAAAGACGATGTGACGGCGTTGCCCTCCTCATCGCTGCCCGTGTAGCGCAGCAGCCAGCCGTCCGGGGTCTTTTTCATCCTGCCGCTGCCGGTGAAGCGCAGGGTGTCGCTCATCCCTCCGGCAGAGGTGACGCTCACAAGGGTAAAGGCAAACCGCTCCATATCAATACCGCTCGATCTCCACGCTGTGGACGTGGGGGATGTCCTCGTGGAGGAACTCCCGGGCGATGGCGGAGAAGTCGCCGCTGATGTCGCTGGCGTAAAAGGTCTCCTGCCCCTGCCGCGGCTCCGCCAGGGCGCCTGAGGCGGTCAGGGTGCGCTTGAGCTCCCAGGCGGCCTCGCCGCCGGTGTTGATGAGCGCCACGCCGCTGCCCATCACGTCGGCGATCACGTCCGTCAGCAGCGGGTAATGGGTGCAGCCCAGAATCAGCGTGTCCACCCCGGCGTCCCGCAACGGCGCCAGATACTCCCGGGCCACCGTCTCCACCACCACGTCGCCCCGGTGATACCGCCCGTTCTCCACCAGGGGGACGAACAGGGGGCAGGGCTTGGAGATGACGGCGGCATCCGGCTTCAAGGCCAGAATCTGCCGCTCGTAGGCCCCGGAGCGGACGGAGGCGGCGGTGGCGATGAGGCCGATGCGCCCGCCCCTGGACACCTTCACGGCCCGGGCGCAGGCGGGGTCCACCACCCCCAGGATGGGCAGGTCGTTCTCCTGCCGCAGCTCGGTGAGGGCGTTGGTGGACACGGTGCCGCAGGCCACCACGATGGCCTTGATGTCGAACGACCGGAGAAAGCGCACGTCCTGCCGGGCGTATTTCAGCAGCGTCTCCCGGCTGCGTCCGCCGTAGGGCACACGGGACGTGTCGCCAAAGTATATAATGTTCTCAGAGGGCAGGATGCGCCGTATCTCCGACACGGCGGTAAGCCCGCCCAGGCCGGAGTCGAACACCCCGATGGGACGATTATCCATGTAATGACTCCTCATTTTTTCATTAACTGATTGATTATACACTGAATGGACGCCATTCACAAGGGAAAAATTGGGGGAACGCCCTGTTTTTTCAGTGGAAATCAAGGGGACATAGTGCTATAATGGTGGCCGAAGTACAGTTTACCCCACAGGAGGTGGCGTATGGAAATCAAGCTGACGCAAAAGCAGTTCCGGCGGCTGCTGGACCTGGTGTATATCGGCAACTGGGTGATGAACTCCACCCGGGGCGACGACAGGATCACCGAGTATGACGAGGTGGAGAGCCTGGTGTTCTCCCACTGTCTGGAGCACGGCATGGCCCGGCTGACGGAGGTGTACCAGGGGGAGATCATCCCCTCCCGGGCCTTCGCCGAGGGGGGCATCCACGAGGCCATCATGGCCTACGAGGACGAGACGTTTTTTGAAATTCTGGCCCAGGAAATGGCCCTGCGGGATCTGGACGATCCCCCCATCACGGCGGAGAATTACGAGGAGATCCAGGCCCGGATGGAGGACTACATGGGCGAGTTCGAGCGCCACGGCACCGACAACATCACCGTGGAGCTGGAGGAGTAAAGCACGAAAAAGCGGGCTTGCGCCCGCTTTTTTCTTTATGCAGTAACAGTATCCAGCCCGCTTTACCCCAGCTTTTCCGCCAGGTGCCGGGCCACGTACACGCCGCTGGCGCTGGCGTGGCTCAGGGAGTGGGTGACGCCGCTGCCGTCGCCGATGACGAAGAGGTTTTCGTGGCAGGTCTGGAGATTTTCGTCCAGGGCCACCTCCATGTTGTAGAACTTCACCTCCACGCCGTAGAGCAGGGTGTCGTCGTTGGCGGTGCCAGGGGCGATCTTATCCAGAGCGTAGATCATCTCGATGATGCCGTCCAGAATCCGCTTGGGCATCACCAGGCTCAGGTCCCCCGCCGTGGCCGCCAGGGTGGGGGTGACGAAGCTCTCGGAAAGCCGCTTCTCCGTGCTGCGCTGGCCGCGAATCAGGTCGCCGAAGCGCTGTACGATGACGCCGCCGCCCAGCATGTTGCTGAGCCGGGCGATGCTCTCGCCGTAGCCGTTGGAGTCCTTGAAGGGCTCGGAGAAGTGCTTGGCCACCAGCAGGGCAAAGTTGGTGTTGTCGGTGTGGAGGGCGGGGTCCTCATAGCTGTGGCCGTTGACGGTGATGATGCCGTTGGTGTTCTCGTTGACCACCACGCCGTGGGGATTCATGCAGAAGGTGCGCACCCGGTCCTGGTACGTTTTGGTGCGGTACACGATCTTGCTCTCGTACAGCTCGTCGGTGAGGTGGGCGAACACCTGGTAGGGCAGCTCCACCCGGACGCCGATGTCCACCCGGTTGGACCTGGTCTCGATGTGCAGGTCCCGGCACACGCTCTCCATCCACTTGCTGCCGCTGCGGCCCACGGAGATGACGCAGGCCCGGCCCTCAAAGGTACCTGCCTTGGTGGTGACGCGGTAGCCGCCCTCCCCCTTCTCCACCGTGTCCACCGGGGTGTCGAAATACATATCCGCACCCTTTTCCAGCTTGCGGTAGAGATTTTCCAGCACCACGTAGTTGATGTCGGTGCCCAGGTGGCGGACGGAGGCGTCCAGCAGGTGGAGGTCGTTTTCCAGGCACAGCTTTTTCACCTTGGTGTTGCCGGTGGAGTACAGCTTTGTGCCCTGGCCGCCGTTTTCCATGTTGATTTTGTCCACGTATTCCATCAGTTCCAGGGACGCCGCCTTGCCGATGTACTCATGGAGGGTGCCGCCGAACTGGTTGGTGATGTTATACTTGCCGTCGGAGAAGGCGCCGGCGCCGCCGAAGCCGTTCATAATGGCGCAGGTGGGGCACTTGATGCAGCTCTTCACCTTCACGCCGTCGATGGGGCAGCGGCGGCGGGACAGGGTATGGCCCGCCTCAAAGAGGGCGATTTTCAGCGCCGGCCGCTTTTGCAGCAGCTCGTAGGCGGTGTAGATGCCGCCGGGGCCGCCGCCGATGATCAGCACGTCGTATGTCATAGGATGTACCTCCTGTGGTTTTCTCAAGCCGATTCATTATACTTGCTTATGATGGGAAAAACAAGTCCTTTTTTGCTTATGGCAGGAATCACACGATTGGTCTTGCGGGGGCGGGCCGGGGATGGTAAAATAGGGGAAAACGGACGCCCCTCCGGGGCGGGAGAAGGAGGCACCCCCATGAGCTACGCTGACCGGGTATTTCAGGAAAATTGCCGGGAGATTCTTACAAAGGGCGTGTGGGACACCGACCGGGACGTGCGTCCCCACTGGGACGACGGGGCTCCCGCCCACACGGTGAAGCGGTTCGGCATCGTCAACCGGTACAATTTACAGGAGGAGTTCCCCATCCTCACCATCCGGCGCACCTATTTCAAGACCTGCATCGACGAGCTGCTGTGGATCTGGCAGCAAAAGAGCAACAACATCCACGACCTGCGGGGCCACATCTGGGACAGCTGGGCCGACGAGAACGGCTCCATCGGCAAGGCCTACGGCTACCAGCTCTCCGTGAAGCACCACTACCCCGAGGGGGACATGGACCAGGTGGACCGGGTGCTGTACGACCTGAAGCACAACCCCGCCTCCCGCCGGATTTTGACCAATATCTACAACTTCCAGGACCTCCACGAGATGGCCCTGTACCCCTGCGCCTACTCCATGACCTTCAACGTGTCCGGCAACACCCTGAACGCCATCTTGAACCAGCGCTCCCAGGATATGCTGGCGGCCAACAACTGGAACGTGGTGCAGTACAGCGTGCTGGTACACATGATGGCCCAGGCCTCCGGCCTGGTGCCGGGTGAGCTGGTACACGTCATCGCCGACGCCCACATCTACGACCGCCACGTGCCCATCGTGGAAAAGCTGCTGGCATTGGAGCCCCGTCCGGCACCGAAATTCGTGATGGACAAGTCGGTGACCGATTTCTACGCCTTTACCCGGGACAGCTTCTCTCTGGAGGGGTACGACCCCCATCCCTTCGAGGACAAGATCCCGGTGGCCATTTAAGGGGGCCGCGCCATGCAGGCCATTGTGGCAGTGACGGAACACTGGGGCATCGGCCGGGACGGCAAGCTGCTGTTCCACATCAAGGGCGACTTGCAGCGGTTCCGGCGGCTGACCCTGGGCCACACGGTGGTGATGGGCCGCAAGACCCTGGAGAGCCTGCCGGGGGGCCGGGGCCTCCCCGGGCGGCGGAACGTGGTGCTGACGGCCCGGCAGGGCTATGCCCCCCTGGGGGCGGAGACAGTGCACACCGTGGCGGAGGCAGCCCGGGCCGCCGGGGCGGAGGACTTCTGCATCGGCGGCGCGCAGACCTACCGAGCGCTGCTGCCGTATTGCCAAAAGGTGTACGTCACCAAAATTTTCGCCTCGGCGGAGGCCGACGCTTTTTTCCCCGACCTGGACAGGGACCCGGCGTGGAAAAAATGCTACGCAAGCCCCGTCCATGAGGAGGGCGGCGTGCGGTATCAATTTATCCACTATGTGCGGCGATGATGCTGCATGAGCAGGGAGGGCGGTTGCCCTCCCTTGTTTTGTGCCCATGGCCGTGTTGCGGCGGCGGGATAATTCTGCTATAATGGCGACAATATAACAAAAAGGAGGCGGGGAAAATGGCGGATTTACAGACCGACGTGCGGTATATCAAGGGTATCGGCGAGCAGCGGGCCAAGGCTTTGGCCCGGGTGGGCGTCACCACATTGCGGGAGCTGATCGGCTACTTCCCCCGCTCCTACGAGGACAGGACCCGGCTCTACCCCATCGCCCAGCTCCCCGAGGGGGAGGAGGCCTGCTGCGTGGCCATGATCGCCGCGGAGCCGGTAGGCCGGCGCATCACCGGCGGGCGCTCCATGGTGCGCCTCCGGGCGGTGGACGAGAGCGGCGTGCTGGACGTGACGTTTTTCAACCAGGAATACCGCAAGTCCTCTCTCCACACCGGGGAGACCTATATCTTCTACGGCAGGGCCGAGGGCACGGCGCGGCGGCGGCAGATGGTGAACCCGCTGATGGAGCGGCAGGAAAACCAGCGGCTCACCGGGCGGATTATGCCGGTGTACCCCCTGACCCACGGCGTCAGCCAGCTGATGCTGGGCCAGGCTGTCCGCCAGGGGCTGGACGAATGCCGGGAGCTTTTGGAGGACGTGCTGCCCGATGATGTGCGGCAGCAGCACAAGCTGTGTTATGTAAACTTCGCATACGAGAACATCCACTTCCCCGCCTCCTTTGAGGCGCTGGAGGTGGCCCGGCGGCGGCTGGTGTTTGAGGAGCTTTTTTTGCTGACCTGCGGCCTGCAGCTTCTGCGCCACCGGCGGCAGGACGTGGCGGGGCCGGTGTGCCATGCGGTGGATATGGACGGTTTTTACAGCGCCCTGCCCTTCCCTCTCACGGAGGCCCAGCGCCGGGCCATTGACGACGCCGTGGGCGACATGACCCGGGGCCGGCCCATGAACCGGCTGGTACAGGGGGACGTGGGCAGCGGCAAGACCATGGTGGCGGCGGCCTGTATCTGGTTTGCCGCCCAAAACGGCTGGCAGTCGGCGCTGATGGCCCCCACGGAGATACTGGCCCGGCAGCATTACGACAATTTATCGCCCCTGTTCGCCGCCTTCGGCCTCCATGTGGCCCTGCTCACCGGGTCCACCAAGGCAAAGGAGCGCCGGGCCGTATTGGAGGGGCTGGCCCTGGGGCAGATCGACCTGTGCATCGGCACCCACGCCCTGCTGACGGAGGACGTGCAGTATGCCCGGTTGGGCCTGGTCATCACCGACGAGCAGCACCGCTTCGGCGTGAACCAGCGCTCCGCCCTGGGCAGGAAGGGAGAGGACCCCCATCTGATGGTGCTGTCCGCCACCCCCATTCCCCGGACCCTGGGGCTCATCATCTACGGCGACCTGGACGTGTCCATCATCGACCAGCTCCCCCCGGGACGGCAGAAGGTGGACACCTTTGCCGTGGACGAGCGGTACCGCCAGCGGCTGAACGGCTTCATCCGCAAGCAGGTGGGCGAGGGGCGGCAGGTGTTCATCGTGTGCCCCCTGGTGGGGGAGGGCGACAGCCTGCCCGACGAGCGAAAAGCCGCCACGGAGTACGCGGAAAAGCTGCAAAAAGAGGTGTTCCCCCAGCTTCGCATCGCGGTACTCCACGGCAAGATGAAGCCCAAGGAAAAGGACGCGGTGATGGCGGCCTTCGTGGCCGGGGAGACGGACATTTTGGTGTCCACCACGGTGATCGAGGTGGGGGTGGACGTGCCCAACGCCACGCTGATGGTGGTGGAAAACGCGGAGCTGTTCGGCCTTTCCCAGCTCCACCAGCTCCGGGGCCGGGTGGGCCGGGGCAGCCACAAGTCCTACTGCATCCTCATGTCCCAGGACGCCACGGACGCAGGCAAGGCCCGGCTGAAGGCACTGACCGACACCAACGACGGCTTCAAAATCGCCGAGGAGGACCTGAAGCTGCGGGGGCCCGGCGACTTCTTCGGCCAGCGGCAGCACGGCCTGCCGGGGCTGAAGGTGGCGGATTTGAGCTGCGACATGCGGCTGCTGGACGAGGCCCAGACCGCCGCCCGGGCGCTGCTGGAAACCGACCCCACCCTGTCTGATCTGGCCCACAGGAAGCTGAAGGGGCGGATCGCAGAGCTGTTCACGCTGAACGCGGAGGCGTTAAATTGAACGAAAAGATAAAAAATCTGTTGCAAAAAATCATCCGTTTTTTCGCCAATCCCCGGCTGCTGCTGTGTCTGGCGGTGGCGTGGATGATCACCAACGGGTGGAGCTACGTCCTCTTCGCGTTGGGCACCTGGCGGGGCATCCCGTGGATGGTGTCGGTGGGCGGGGCGTACCTGGCCTTTTTGTGGCTGCCGGTGTCGCCGGAGAAGCTGGCCACGGTGGCCATCGCCATGGCGCTGCTGCGGTGGCTGTTCCCCAACGACAGGCAGACCCTGGGGGTGCTGCGGGAGATGGGGGAAAAGCTGAAGGAGAATATCAAAAAGAAAAAAACGGAGGGAAAAACCGCCTCCTCCGAACAAAAAGAGAACACATCCGGGGAAGAATGACCCCCGGATGCGTTTTTTTGATTATTCAAGTCCAAGGCGGAAGCGCTCTATCATCTCGCCGGTGAGGCTGATTTCGCTTTCCCGGGAGGGTATCTCGTCACGGGAAAGCCATTCGCCCCGGCTCAGCTCCGTTTCGTCCAGGCGGATGGCGTCGTCGCCGTCCAGGTCGCAGTAAAAGCCCATGAGCAGGGTGTCGGTGAAGCCCCAGGGCTGGCTCTTGTAATACCGCAGGTTTTTCACCTGCAGGCCTACCTCCTCCATTACCTCCCGGCGGACGGTGTCCTCCGGCGTTTCGCCGATCTCCACATAGCCGGCGATGAGGGCGGGGCCGCGGTAGGGGCGGTCGGCGTACCGGGTCAGGAGCAGCTTATCGCCGTTTTTCACCGCCACGATCACCGCCGGGCAGATTTTGGGGTAGTCGGTGAGGCCGCAGTGGGGGCAGACCATGCTGCGCTCGGCGGCGCCGGGGGCCATGGGGGTGCCGCAGCGGGGGCAGAAGCGGCGGTCACGATACCAGCGGTAGAGATGGGCCCCGGTGACGGCGGCGAAGGTCACCTCCAAGGGGCGGACGGCCCGAAGGGCGGTGAAGTCCACCGACTCGCAGCCCTGGGGCAGCGCCGGGGGCGGGGCGGCCAGAAAGCAGTCCACGCCGTCGATGGCGAAAAGGTGGCGGGCCCCGGCGGCGGGGATACCGTCACGGAACCGGGGCAGGGCGTAGCCCTCCCCCTCACGGCGCAGCACCACGCCCCGGCGGTCATAGCACAGGGCGGCGTCGGCGGGGGCGGCGGGGCGGGTGACGTAGGTGTGGTCGTAGCGGTGGGGGGCGATATCCTGTATCATCATGGGGAGGGCCTCTTTTCACGTTTTTTCATAGTATAATCGGTTGGGGGCAAAAACGCAACCTTGCCTATGGGGCCTTGGGCGTGGTATACTGAACGATAAGCGAGGTGAGGGAAGTGACGAAAGCAGAGCTTTTGAAAAAAGCGGACAGCCTGCCCCTGGAGCCGGGCGTGTACATTATGATGGACAAGACGGGCCAGGTCATCTACGTGGGCAAGGCCAAAAAGCTGAAAAACCGGGTGAGCCAGTATTTCCAGGCCGGGCGGGGACACAACGAGAAGACCCGGGCCATGGTGGCCTCGGTGGACCACTTCGACACCATTGTGGTGAGGACGGAGTTTGAGGCGCTGATACTGGAAAACTCCCTTATCAAGCGCCATCAGCCCCATTACAACATTCTCTTAAAGGACGACAAGGGGTATCCCTTCGTGCGGCTGAACAAAAACGAGCCCTATCCCCGGTTTTCACTGGTGAGCAAGCCGGGGGAGGACGGGGCCGCCTACTACGGTCCCTTCGGCGGGCGGCACGAGACCCACGCCGCCATTGACGCGGTGTGCAACCTTCTAAAGCTGCCCACCTGCTCCCGCCGCTTCCCCCGGGACATCGGCAAGGAGCGGCCCTGCCTGAACTACCACATCGGCAAGTGCGACGGCTGGTGTCTCCCCGAAGGGCCGGGGGCGGAGGAGTACGCCCGGCGGATCGCCCAGGGGGCCAGCCTCTTTGAGGGCAAGCTGCCCCAGCTCCGGCGGCAGCTGGAGAGCGAGATGAACCAGGCCGCCGAGGCTCTGGCCTTTGAAAAGGCGGCAGCCCTGCGGGACCAGATGCGGGCCCTGGCGGTGCTGACCAAGCAGCAGCAGGTCATCGCAGGCATCTGCGCCGACACCGACATCTGGGGCCTTTTCACCGGGCAGGTACGCACCGGGGCGGCGGTGCTGCACATTGAAAACGGCGATTTGCTCTCCCGGGAGGTGCAGGTGTTCCCCACCGGGGCGGAGGACAGTGGGGAGGAAGTGCTTGCCGCCGTGCTGAGCCAATATTACCTGGGCAGGCCCATGCTGCCCAGGGAGATCATGGTGCCCTTTCTCTGGGACGGCAGCGACACCTTTGCCGCCCTGCTCACCGCCAACGCCGGGCGGAAGGTCATCATTCACGCCCCCCAGCGGGGCCAGCGGGCCGACCTGGTGGAGATGGCGGAGCGGAACGCCCGGGAGGAGGTGGAGCGCATCACCACCGACTTTGAGCGCACCAATCGCACACTGCAAAGCCTGGAGACATTGGCGGCGCTGCCACGGTTCCCCCACCGGATGGAGAGCTACGACATCTCCAACACAGGCAGCGACGACATGGTGGCCAGCATGGTGGTGTTTCAGGACGGGAAGCCTTTGAAGCGGGATTACCGGAAGTTTGCCATCAAGACGCTGACGGCCCCCAACGACTACGCCGCCATGGAGGAGGTATTGACCCGGCGGTTTACCCGGTATCTGGAGGGCGACCCCAAATTCGCCCCCCTGCCGGACGTGCTGCTCATCGACGGCGGCCTGGGCCACGCCCACGCCGCCTGGGAGGCGGTGTCCGCCCTGGGGCTGGACGTGCCCATTCTGGGCATGGTGAAGGACGACCGCCACCGCACCAGAGCCCTGGTGACCCTGGAGGGGCAGGAGCTGGGCATACAGAACAACCCGCCCCTGTTCGCCCTGCTGGGCCGGGTGCAGGAGGAGGTACACCGCTTCGCCATCACCTTCCACCGGGAGAAGCACCGCAAGAGCGCCTACCGCAGCCGGCTGGACAACATCCCCGGCCTGGGGGAGAAGCGAAAGGCGGAGGTGCGGAAGCATTTCGGCACGGTGAAGGCCATCTCGGAGGCCACCGTGGAGGAGCTGACGGCGGTGCTGCCCCGGAACGTGGCGGAAAACGTGTACGATCGGTTTCATGAAAAAGACGGGGACGAAAAAGAATAAATAATAGGGTGTCCTGTCCGGGCCGGGGAGGACAGAGTCGTCCTCCCCTACGCCGCAACAATGCCACCGCCCGCAGCCACCCTGCCTCTCATCCAATGCGCCACCGCGCAACGGGCGCTTCATGAAGCGCCCCTACGAAGAAAGAGGCACCCGGCACCGTCCCCATCGCAGGGGCCACCGGGCCGTTTTCTGCCAATCGACTTTTGGCAGCCCCAGCCCTTGCGCTGCGGGCAAGCGATAGGAGACAAAAGCCGAAAAGAGGCGCAAAAAAAATCCCTCACCGAAATGGTGAGGGATTTTTTTATGGACTGGATTACTCGCCGAAGTTGTTCTCAATCAGGGCGGCCAGGGCGGCGACGGCTTCCTTCTCGTCGGAACCGTCGGCGATGAGGGTGATGGTGGTACCCTTGACGATGCCCAGGCTCAGCACACCCAGCAGGCTCTTGGCGTTGACGCGGCGCTCGTCCTTCTCCACCCAGATGCCGGACTTGAACTCGTTGGCCTTCTGGATAAAGTAGGTGGCAGGTCTGGCATGCAGGCCGACCTCATTTTTGACAACAATTTCCTGTGTATACATATAGCAGCTCTCCTTTTGTCCCATCAAATGTGTCTATGGAGTCCGAAAAACTCATTCCCCTACATTATACTGAAATAAAACGGGATTGCAATAGGTTTTTCCCCTATTTTTATGTGCATATTTTGGGGATAACATGGGGGAATTTTGGGTAATTTGACAATATTACTTCAATTCCACCACGGTGACGCCCGCCTCGCCCTCGCCGTAGCGGCCCAGGCGGAAGCTCTTGACCGCCTTATTGCGCTTGAGCCACTCATGGACGGCCTTGCGCAGGGCGCCGGTGCCCTTGCCGTGGATGATGGTGACGGTGCCCAGCTTGCCCATGACGGCGGCGTCGATATAGTTCTCCACCACCCCCTCGGCCTCCAGCGTCTCCATGCCGCGAATGTCCAGCTCCGAGGCGGCACGGGCCGCCAGACGCACCTGGGGGGCGGCAGCGGCGGAGATGGTGCGCTGCTTTTGCTTCTTCTCGATCTCCTCCGCCGTTCCCAGCAGCCGGACCTGGGCGGATTTGACGGTCATCTTCATCTTGCCGGCCTGGAGCAGCAGCGTGCCGTCCTGATTCACGTTCAGCACGGTGGCCCCGGTGCGGACACCGGGCAGCTCCACCGTGTCGCCCGGGGCGATGGGGCGGCTGGGGGCCATGGGCTCCGGCTCCTGCTCACGGCTGTGGAGCAGGTCATTGACCTGGTTCAGCTTATGGCGGGCGGCGGCCTTGGCGTCGTTGACGGCCTGGATATCCACCGCCTTCTGCTGGCGGCGGCGCAGGTCGTCCAGCTCGTCGAAGATGGCCTGGGTCTGCTCCTCCGCCTGGCGGACAATGCGGCGGGCCTCCGCCTCTCCCTTTTGGCGGGCGTTATCCTTTGCCCGCTCCATTTGCTCCCGGAAGGTGCGGGCCTTGCGGGCGTCCTCCTCCCGGGCCCGCCACAGGCGGTCGGCCTCGGTCTGGGCCTTTTCCAGGCGCTGGCGCTTTTCCTCCAGCTGGGTGAGCACGTCCTCAAAGCGGACGCTCTCGCTGTCCATCTGGGCCTTGGCCTCGTCGATGATGGCCTGGGGCAGGCCCAGGCGGGCGGCGATGGCGAAGGCGTTGGACTTGCCGGGGATGCCAATGAGCAGCCGGTAGGTGGGGCGGAGGGTGGCCACGTCGAATTCGCAGCTGGCGTTCTCCACGCCGGCGGTGGTCATGGCAAAGGTTTTCAGCTCGGCATAGTGGGTGGTGGCGGCGGTGAGGGCGCCGCAGCGGCGGGCGTGCTGGATGATGGCGATGGCCAGGGCCGCGCCCTCCACAGGGTCGGTGCCGGCGCCCAGCTCGTCAAAGAGCAGGAGGCTGTGGTCGTCGGCCTGGTCCAGAATGGCCACCTGGTTGGACATGTGGGCGGAGAAGGTGGACAGGCTCTGCTCGATGCTCTGCTCGTCGCCCACGTCGGCCAGCACCCGGTCAAACACCCGGACGGCGCTGCCGCTCTGGGCGGGGATGTGGAGGCCGCACTGGGCCATGAGGCAGAGCAGGCCCAGGGTTTTCAGGGTGACGGTCTTGCCGCCGGTGTTGGGGCCGGTGATGACAAGGGTATCGTAGTCCACGCCCAACGTCAGGTCGATGGGCACGGCCTTGGCGCTGTCCAGCAGGGGATGGCGGGCCCGGCGCAGCACCACGCCCCCCTTTTTGCGGACCTCGGGGCGGCTGGCGTCCAGCTGATAGCTGAGCTGGGCACGGGCGAAGATCACGTCCAGCTGCACCAGCAGGTCATAATCGTAGAGAATATCCTCCCGGAAGGAGGCACATTCGGCGGAGAGGGTGCGCAGAATGCGCTCGATCTCCTTCTGCTCCCTGGCCTCCAGCTCCTTGCACTCGTTGTTGGCCTGGACCACGCCCATGGGCTCCACGAACAGCGTGGCCCCGGAGGAGGACACGTCGTGGACAAGGCCGGGCAGGCTGCCCTTGCACTCCGCCTTGACGGGCACCACGAAGCGGCCGTCGCGCTGGGTGATTAGCGCCTCCTGCAGCACCTTGGCGTAGGAGGGGGAGGAGATGATGCGCTGCAAAATGGAGCGGCCCTTGGCGGCGGCCTGGCGCAGCTTGCGGCGGATGTCCCCCAGCTCGGCGCTGGCGGTGTCGGCGATGGTCTCCTCGTCCAGGATGGCGGAACGGATCTTCTCCTCTAAGTACTTGTTGGTATGGAGGCCGGAGAAGAAGCGGTCGATGGCGGTGGGGTCGCCGGTGCGGTCGTGGTCATACTCGCTGACACGGCGGGAGGCCGTCAGCACACCGGCCACGTCCAGCAGCTCACGGGTGTTGAGCATGCCGCCCTGGTCCGCCCGGTAGAGGGCGGCGGCTACGTCCTTGACGCCGGAAAAATTGGGGCTGCCGTGGAGGCCCAGACGGGCGCGGGCGGCGTCGGTCTGGTCCAGCAGCAGCGACACCTGGTCAGGGTCGGTGGAGGGGAACAGCTTTTGGCAGCGCTCCTTGGCCGCCGCACTGACGGCGTGGCGGGAGAGCATTTCCAGCACGGCGGGCAGTTCCAGCGTGCGGATGGACTTTTCAAACAGTTCACTCATAGCTTGCGATTCCTTTATAGTAATCCAATGTGCGGAAGCTGCGCTCCAGCTGGGCGGCGGAGAAGGCCTCGGCGGCCTGGTCCAGCAGACGGAGGCCGGCGTCGTCCAGAGAGAAGGCGTAGAGCTTCTTGCTGTCGCCGTAGAGAATGTGGCGAAGGGCCCGGAGGGCGCTGTCGGTGAGGGGCAGGCTGAAGCCGTCGGTTTTACACGCGGCACAATGCACCAAACCGTGGACCACGTCCAGCACGGGGCGCTCCGGCGGCTCCCTGCCGCAGACGGCGCAGCCGTCGATGAGGGGGGCGAAGCCGCCCAGCTCCATGAGACGCCAGGTGAAGGCGGGCTTCACCAGGGCGGCGGGCTTGTCCAGGGCGGACAGGGCATAGAGGGCGTTGAGCAGCAGCCGCAGCAGCTCCGGCTCGGGAACGGGGGTACACACCGCCTCGGTGAGCTCGGCAAAGTAGGCCCCCAGGGCCAGCTTTACGATGTCACGGCGGAGGCCGTCGAAGAGCTGGATGGTGTTGGCCTCCGCCAGATAGTACCACTCCCCCTTGGGGGAGAGGGTCATGTCGCTGTAGCAAAGAAGCTGGCAGGCGGCGGTAACTTTGCTTTTGCGGCTGCGGGCGCCCTTGGCGATGACGGAGATGCGGCCTAAGTCCGCCGTCAGGACGGTGAGGATTTTGTCGCTCTCTTTTGTGACGGTGTCACGCAGGACGAGGCCTGCGGTGACGATTCTCTCTTGCTGCATGGGGCCTCCTGTCGGTACATGACGTACCACTCCGGCGCGCCGGTGGCGGAAAATAAGTGCCAATAGTCCACACATATCACCTCAAGGTACAGTGTGGCCGGGCGGGACGGAGAATATGGGTGGAAAAGATTTCAGTCCTCGGTGTAGCCCTGGGAGCGGATGAAATTCACGTTATCCCGCCAGTTCTCCTTCACCTTGACCCAGGTTTGCAGGTAGACCTGGGTGCCCATGAAGCGCTCGATGTCCTGGCGGGCCTGG
This sequence comes from Oscillospiraceae bacterium, assembly GCA_017412585.1. Taxonomy (GTDB): domain Bacteria; phylum Bacillota; class Clostridia; order Oscillospirales; family Oscillospiraceae; genus Vescimonas. Next base: position 3,318 of record JAFPXK010000006.1, on the reverse strand, counting down.
GTGCTGATGCGCTTGAGCATGTCGCCGTGCTTGCCGATGATGATGCCCTTGTGGCTGGCCTTCTCGCAGTAAATGGTCATATCCAGGTCGATGATGCCGCTGTCCCGCTCGGTGAAGCGGGTGACCTCCACGGCGGTGCCGTGGGGAATCTCCTTATCCAGGCAGCGCAGCATTTTTTCACGCAAAATCTCGGCGCACACCTGGGCGTCGGGCTGGTCGGTGGTCATGCCGTCGGGGAAAAGCTGGGGGCCGGGCTGGGCGTACTTTTCCAGCTGGGAGAGCAGCTCGTCCAGGCCGTCGCCGGTCTTGGCGGAGATGGGGATGATGGCGTCGAAATCGCCGTAGGCGGCATTGTAGGCGGCGATGACCGCCAGCAAATCCTCTTTCTTCTCCACGGTGTCGATCTTATTGATGCACAAAACCGCAGGGAGGTTTTCCTCTTTGATGCGCTGGAGCAGCACCTGCTCGGGGGTGCCTACCTTGGCAACAGGCTCCACCAGCAGCACCGCGCACTCCACGGCGCTGAGGCTCTGGCGCACCACCTTGACCATATAGTCCCCCAGGCGGGAGCGGGGCTTATGGAGGCCGGGGGTGTCCAGCAGGACGAACTGGGTGTCGCCCCGGTTCACCACGCCGTAGATGCGGTTGCGGGTGGTCTGGGGCTTGTCGGAGACGATGGCGATCTTCTCGCCCACCAGGGCGTTGGTCAGGCTGGACTTGCCCACGTTGGGCCGGCCGCAGACGGTGACCATGGCGGTTTTGGTGATGGTTGACATAGGCAGGTGATCCTCCACTTTCTTTGGCAGTGAGCGTGTTTGGGGGTGGCGAGGGGCTTTGTCGCCCCCTCATCCGTCAGCTTCGCTGACACCTTCCCCCCAGGGGGGAAGGCGAGGGCGGGGAAGCGGGCGCGACCTGAAGCGCCCCTACGGATGGTTGTTAGGAATGGTGTGGATTCGCCGGAGGCGGGTGCGGATTGTGGCGCCCTGCCGGCGGGCCGCCGAGGGCGTCGGCCCCTACGATGGGAATCGGGTCGGCTGGCGATTTTTATCTTTTGACGCCCAGGGTGTCCATGATGGCCTGTTGGCTGCGGGCCGCCTTTTTGGGAGGGCGAGGTGCTTTGTCGCCCCCTCATCCGGCCCTTCGGGCCACCTTCCCCCCGTGGGGGAAGGCTATTTTTTATCTTTTGACGCCCAGGGTGGCCATGATGGCCTCTTCCCTGGCGCGCATTTGCTTTTTCTGGGGGCCTTCGTCCAGGTGGTCGTAGCCCAGCAGATGGAGGACGGAGTGAACCACCAGATAGCACAGCTCCCGCTTCTCCGAGTGGCCGTACTCCGCCGCCTGGGCCCGGACCCGCTCTAAGGAGATGGCCATATCCCCCAGGGGGGTGAGGCCGGTCATGGGGTCGGCGTCGGCGTCGTCCACCGGGGGCTGGCCGGGGACATAGGTGAAGGCGGGGAAGCTGAGGACGTCGGTGGGGGCGTCCACGCCCCGCATATCCCGATTGATCTCATGGATGCCGGCGTCGTCGGTGAGCAGCACGTCCACCTCGCAGGGGGTGGCCACGCCCTCGCATTGAAGAGCCGTGCGGATGGCCTTGCGGATGAGGGCCACGGTGGTCTTGTCCGCCGCCCCCTCCACGGTGGCGGTAACGGGAATGCGATGGGTCTTTGCCATATCAGCGTCTCCCCTTTCCAAAGCGGTTATCGGGGCGGAAATCGGCGCGCTTTTCCTCCTCGTAGCGGGCGTAGGCCTCGATGATGCGCTGCACCATCACGTGGCGCACCACGTCCTCCTGGGTCAGCTCCATGATGCCGATGCCCTCCACGCCCTTTAAGACCTTCATGGCCTCCTTCAGGCCGCTGGGCTTGTCCCCGGGCAGGTCGATCTGGGTGACGTCGCCGGTGATGACCACCTTGGAGCCGAAGCCCATGCGGGTGAGGAACATCTTCATCTGCTCACGGCTGGTGTTCTGGGCCTCGTCGAGAATGATGAAGCTGTCGTCCAGGGTGCGGCCGCGCATATAGGCCAGAGGGGCCACCTCGATATTGCCCCGCTCCAGGTACTTCTGGTACGTCTCGGCGCCCAGCATGTCGAACAGGGCGTCGTACAGGGGGCGCAGGTAGGGGTCCACCTTGCTCTGCAAATCGCCGGGCAGGAAGCCCAGACGCTCGCCGGCCTCCACCGCAGGGCGGGTGAGGATGATGCGGTTGACCTGCTTATCCCGGAAGGCGGCCACGGCGGCGGCCACCGCCAGATAGGTCTTGCCGGTGCCGGCGGGGCCCACGCCGATGGTGACGGTATTGTGGAGGATGCTGTCCACATAGTCCTTCTGGCCGATGGTCTTGGGCTTCACCGGGCGGCCCTTGGAGGTGATGCAGATCACGTCCTGGGTCAGCTCGGCGATCTTTTCGCTCTGGCCGGAGCGGCACAGGCCGATGACGTAGCGCACATGCTGCTCGGTGATGGCCTCCCCCTTTTTGGACAGGGTCAGCAGGGCCTGCACCGCCTTTTCCGCCAGCATGACGCCCTCCGCATCGCCGGAGATGACGATCTCGCCGCCCCGGTTGACGATGGACACGGCAAACTCCTGCTCCAACAGGCGGATGTTTTCATCGAAGGAGCCGAATACGTCGATGGCCTCCTCCATACGCTCGATACCGATGCGCTGTTCCATACACAATCTCCTTTGTAAAAGGGTAGAATATCAGGTGACGGGCACGCTGCGGCCGATCTGCTCCAGGCACTCGGCCCGGAGGGTGACCAGCAGGTAACCGTTTTGCTCACGGGCGGAAAAGGCGGTGGACACCACCTGGCCGCCCTCGGTCATCTCCTGCCGCAGCCGCCGCAGCAGCGACGCTTCCCCCTCCTGCCGGGCCTGGGCCACGGTGCGCGCTACGCTTTGGCTGGCGTGGTCGATCGTGCGCTCCGTCACCACGGTAACGGGCAGACGGAAGGAGAAGGGCAGGGTCACAGAATGATACGAGGTTATTTTATCACAAGAAGGCCCTAATACGCTACCCTTTCCCGGGAAATTTATCCGGTGTTTTCCCAAAATCAGGGCCACATGGGGCAGGCGAGCCTCGGCCGCGCCGTATTCCTCCGCCGTAAGGGGCACGGCGGCGGTGAGGGTATACCAGGTGCGGCCCTCCACACGGCCCAGGCCGTGGAGCAGCCGCACGCCGGACCTGGGGCTGTCCACCACGCCGGAGATGAGCAACTGGCCACGGGTGACGGTGTCCCCCTTTTGCACCATGGCACGGCCGTCCAGGGCCTCCACCTTCGTCACAAGGCCGTCACGGGCGGCGATGACGTTGGCGG
>JAFPXK010000092.1 GCA_017412585.1 Oscillospiraceae bacterium | reverse complement strand
CGTCAACGTGGTGGGCAGCACCATTGCCAAGCTGTCCGACCATGTGCTGTACACCTTCGCCGGGCCGGAGATCGCCGTGGCCACCACCAAGGGCTACACCACCCAGCTGGCGGTGCTGTATCTCTTCGCCCTCTACGCCGCCGCCAAGCTGGGGCGCATCGGGATGGAGCGCTACGATGCGCTGGTGAAGGAGCTGCAGCATCTGCCGCGAAAAATTCAGCAGACCATCGACATGAACTGGCAGCTGCCCCGGCTGGCCGGCCGCTATGCCAGCCCCTCCCTGTTTTTCATCGGCCGCAACACGGACTACGCCGTTGCCCTGGAGGGCGCGCTGAAAATGAAGGAGATCTCCTACCTCCACGCCGAATCCTACGCTGCCGGGGAGCTGAAGCACGGCACCATCGCCCTCATCGGGGAGAATCAGCCTGTCATCGCCGTATGCTGCAACGAAGCGCTGATGGACAAAACCCTTTCCAACATCGTGGAGGTCAAGGCCCGTGGGGCAAAGGTACTGGCGCTGGCGCTCAAGGGCAATAAAACCATTGTCTCCCAGGCGGACGACGTGATCTTTATCCCCCGGGTGGAAACGCTGTTCTCACCGGCCATCGCGGTGGTGCCGCTGCAGCTGCTGGCCTACTATGCCGCCAGGGAGAGGGGCTGCGATATCGACAAACCCAGGAACCTGGCAAAATCCGTGACGGTGGAGTGAGGGCCAAACGAGAAATGCTCTCTGCGCCGCCCGGCCGTCATAGACCTGCGCGGGGGAGGGAATGCTACCCTTTCCTATCACCGGGGCCCTTGTGGATTATCACAAAAACAGGGGATATGAAATTGGCGATTTTATTCAAATCTTTATGCAAAAATAGTTGCATAATCTTACATGGATATGTATAATAAAACCATTAAACCCATAAAGTGGCGTGTACGCTCCGCGGCAATGGCATGGCGGCAGCGCCGCCCTTTTGCGTGTCTCCCGGGGAGACGCGGCTCACCCCTTGGAAGGAGATGGAAGCGTGACCAAATACATTATAAAACGTATTCTTCTTGCGGTTGTGACAGTCCTTGTCATCTGCGCCATTACCTTTTTCCTGATGCACGCCGTACCCGGCGGGCCCTTCAACCGGGAAAAGGCCCTCAGCGAGGCCACCATCGCCGCGCTGAACGCGCGATACAACCTGGACAAGCCCGTGGGACAGCAGTTCCTGCTGTACATGCAGAATCTGCTCCACGGCGACTTCGGCGTTTCGCTGAAAAACGGACGGGAGATCAAGGACATCATCGGTGAGTCCTTCCCCATCTCCGCCCGGCTGGGCGTGGCGGCCATGATCGTGGCGCTGGTGTGCGGCACCATCTTCGGCTCCACCGCCGCGCTGATGCGCAATAAGCTGCCCGACCGGCTCATCGTGTTCTTCTCCACGCTGTTCACCGCCGTGCCCAGCTTCATCCTGGCTACGCTTTTGCTGCTGGTGTTCTGCATCAAGCTGCAGTGGGTGCCGGTGTGGAGTGCCAGCAGCAACAACTACCTGCTGCCGGTCATCGCCCTGTCGGCGTACCCCATGGCCTACATCACCCGCCTTTCCAAGACCAGTATGCTGGACGCCCTGAGCCAGGACTACATCCGTACCGCCCGGGCCAAAGGCGTCAGCAAGCTGAAAATCATCTTCAAGCACGCGCTGCGCAACTCCCTCATTCCCGTCATCACCTACGCCGGCCCCCAGATTGCCTACATCATCACCGGCTCCATGGTCATCGAGACCATCTTCACCGTGGGGGGTCTGGGCAGCAAGTTCGTCAGCGCCATCAACAACCGGGACTACACCATGATCATGGCCACCACCATTTTCCTTGCCACGCTGATGGTCATTGCCAATCTGATCTGCGACCTGCTGTATAAGCTGGTAGACCCGCGGATCAAGTATGAGTAAAGGAGGGGATTACCATGGAGCAAACCAATACACCCAAGAAAAATCCCCTCAGCATGCAGCTGGACCTGAGCAAGTTCTCCGACGCCTCCTTCGCCCCCGCCACGGAGGAGGAGAAGCGGCAGCAGGACGTGATGAGCGAGAGCACCACCTTCTTCAAGGACGGCATGCGCAAGCTCTTCAAGAATCCCCTGGCCACCTGCAGCCTGGTGCTGCTGGCCATCATCCTGGTCACCATCATCGTGGCCCCCATGATCGTCCCCTACCGCTACGAGGAGATCCTCTCGGTGAACGGCAAGCGGGACAAGGGCGCCAAAAACCTGGCCCCCTTCACCTACAGCGAGATGGAGCAGCAGTATATCGAAAACGGCGGCAAGCGCTTCCCCCACATCTTCGGCACCGACGAGCAGTGCCGCGACTACTTCATCCGCGTCATTTACGGCACCCGCATCTCTCTGTTCATCGGCTTCTTTGCCTCCATCATCGTGCTGATTATCGGCATGCTGTACGGCAGCGTTTCCGGCTATTTCGGCGGCAGGGTGGACCTGATTATGATGCGTATCGTGGACATTATCTACTCCCTGCCCGACATGCTGATGATTATCCTCCTGTCGGTAGTGCTCAACGAGCTGCTCCACTTTGAAAGCGGCACCATTTTCGCCCGGCTGGGCACCAATATGATCAGCCTCTTCATCGTGTTCGGCCTGCTGTACTGGGTGGGCATGGCCCGCCTCATCCGCGGCCAGATCCTCTCCATCAAGGAGAACGAGTACATCCTGGCGGCCCGCTCCATCGGCGCCAAGCCCGGGCGCATCATCCGCCGGCACATCCTGCCCAACTGCCTGTCGGTCATCATCATCTCCACTGCCCTGCAGATTCCCTCCGCCATCTTTACGGAGAGCTTCCTCAGCTTCGTGGGCATCGGCGTCAAGGCGCCCATGCCTTCCCTGGGCTCCCTGGCCAACTCCGCCCGTGAGGGCCTGCAGAGCTACCCCTACAAGTTGATTTTCCCGGCCATTATCATCTGCCTCATCGTGCTGAGCCTCAACCTGCTGGGCGACGGCCTGCGGGACGCCTTTGACCCCAAGCTGAAGCGGTAAGGAGGGCGTAACATGAGCGAAAAACTGTTAAGCGTGCAGGACCTGCACACCTCCTTCTTCACCGACGCCGGCGAGGTGCAGGCGGTGAACGGCGTCAGCTTTGATCTGGACCCCGGCGAGATTTTGGGCATCGTGGGCGAGTCCGGCTCCGGCAAATCGGTGACGGCCTATTCCATCATGCAGATTCTGGCCGACACCGGCAAGATCACCGGCGGCAAAATCCTCTATAAGGGACAGGCCCTGTCCACCTGGAGCGAAAAGCAGATGCAGAGCTTCCGGGGCAAGAACTGCTCCATCATCTTCCAGGACCCCATGACCAGTCTGAACCCCGTGTTTACCATCGGCAGCCAGCTGAAGGAGGCCGTGGTGCTCCACACCACCCGCCGGGGCGCCGAGGCGGACGGCCGGGTGAAGGAGCTTTTGGAGCTGGTGGGCATCAACGAGCCGGAAAAGCGGATGAAGCAATATCCCTTCGAGCTGTCGGGCGGCATGCGCCAGCGTGTCATGATTGCCATGGCCCTGGCCTGCGAGCCGGACATCCTCATCGCCGACGAGCCCACCACCGCCCTGGACGTGACCATCCAGGCCCAGATTCTGGAGCTCATCCAGGACTTGCAGAAGAAGATGGGCATGGCGGTCATTCTCGTCACCCACGACCTGGGCGTCATCGCCGACATGTGCGACAACATCGTGGTCATGTACGGCGGCCGCATCTGCGAGCGTGGCACGGCCCGGGAGATTTTCTACCATCCCCGCCACGAATACACCAAGGGCCTGCTGCGGTCCATCCCCAGCACCGGCAATATGAAGCAGAAGCTGGTGCCCATCGCCGGCACGCCCATCAATATGCTGAATCTGCCCAAGGGCTGCGCCTTCTGCCCCCGCTGCGACGCGGCCATGAAAATCTGCCTCACCCAGGTGCCCCAGGAGCTGGTCATCAACAGCGACCACAAGGCGGCCTGCTGGATGAACGTGAAGGCCGCTTATGAGGAGGTGTCTGCCAAATGAGTGAACCTCTGGTGGAAGTCAGAAATCTGAAGCAGTATTTCCCCGTCAAGACCGGCTTTGGTAAGACGGTCTATCTCAAGGCGGTGGACGATATTTCCTTTACCGTGGGCAAAGGGGAGACCCTGGGCCTGGTAGGCGAGTCCGGCTGCGGCAAGACCACCGCCGGCCGGTCCCTGCTGCGGCTGTATGAGCCCACCGGCGGCGAGGTCATCTTCGACGGCGAGCCGGTGACAGCCAGGAACATCACCCACATGCGCAAGCAGATGCAGATGGTGTTCCAGGACCCCTATTCCTCCCTCGACCCCCGCATGACGGTGGAGGACATCATCGGCGAGCCCCTGGACGTGCACCACCTCTGCGCCAACCGCAAGGAGCGGCGTGAGCGGATTCTGGAGCTGATGAGCTACGTGGGCCTCAACGCCGAGCACGCCCGCCGCTACGCCCACGAGTTCTCCGGCGGCCAGCGCCAGCGCATCGGCATCGCCCGTGCCCTGGCGGTGAATCCCAAGTTCATCGTCTGCGACGAGCCCGTTTCCGCCCTGGATGTGTCCATCCAGGCCCAGGTCATCAATATGTTCGAGGAGCTCCAGGAGAAGCTGGGCGTAGCCTATCTCTTCATCGCCCACGACCTGCTGGTGGTCCACCACATCTCCCAGCGCATCGCCGTGATGTACCTGGGCAAGATCGTGGAGATCGCCGACGCCGACGAGCTCAACAGCCACCCCATCCACCCCTACACCGAGTCGCTGCTGTCGGCGGTGCCCATCCCCGACCCGGAGATCACCCGTGCCCGCCAGCGCATCATCCTGGAGGGCGACGTGCCCAGCCCCCTGCACCGGCCCAGCGGCTGCCCCTTCCGCACCCGCTGCCGCTACGCCACCGAGCAGTGCGCCGCCGAGTGCCCCACCCTCACCGACCGGGGCGGCGACCACCAGGTGGCCTGCTGGAACAAGTAGATAGTACCCCTTTGGGGTTTCTATAAAATATTAAAATGGAGGTACCAAAAGTATGAAAAAGTTTCTTGCACTGTTTCTTGCACTGGTAATGGTCCTCGCTCTGGCTGCCTGCGGCGCAGGCAACAATAGCGAGACCGCTGCCCCCGACGCTTCTGCGGAGGAAGTGCCCGATGCCGCCGAGCTGGTCAGCGAGGCGTTCATCGATCCCCTGGCCGACTGGTCCCAGTATGACGCTCTGATTGCGCAGATCAAGGCCGAGACCGACTTTGCCAAGCGCACCGAGCTGATGCACCAGGCCGAGGATATCCTCATGGCCACCAACTGCGTCATCCCCATCTACTACTACAACGACATCTACCTGATGAAGGACTATGTCAGCGGCATCTATTCCAACCCCTATGCCACCAAGTTCTTCATGTACAGCACCCTGTCCAACGGTTCCGACACCCTGCGTCTGAACCTGGCCAGCGAGCCCGATTATCTGGACCCCGCTCTGAACAGCTCCGTGGACGGCGCCTGCCTGGCTGCCAACTCCTTCTCCGGCCTGTACACCTATGACGCCGAGGGTAAGACCACCCCCGCCTGCGCCACCGGCTACACCGTCAGCGAGGACGGCCTGACCTACACCGTCACCCTGAAGGACGGCCTGAAGTGGTCCGACGGCAGCGACCTGACCGCCGCCGACTTCGTGTACTCCTGGAAGCGCGCCGCCTCCGATGCGACCGCCGCCGACTACGCCTACATGTTCGACAACATCAAGGGCTTCCCCAATGACCTGGCCGTTTCCGCTCCCGACGCCACTACCTTCGTCTTCGAGCTGAACGCTCCCTGCGCCTACATGGAGGACCTGATGGCCTTCCCCACCTTCTTCCCCGTGAAGCAGGCTGCCGTTGAGTCCTATGCCGATTGGCAGACCAGCCCCGGCGGCTGGTGCCAGGAGGCCGGCTTCGTGTCCAACGGTGCCTACGTCTGCACCGGCTGGAACCACGACACTTCCATGACCTACGAGAAGAACCCCTACTGGTACGATGCCGACAAGGTCACCGTGGAGAAGCTGGAGTACATGCTCTCCGCTGACGACACCGCCATCTACGCCGCCTACAACGCCGGCGACCTGGACTTCGCCGACTCCGTTCCCACCGATGAGGTGGCTTCCCTGCTGAATAACCCCGAGTTCCACATCGTGGACGAGCTGGGCACCTACTACGTGGCCTTTAACGCCAAGAGCGCCATCTTCGAGGGCAAGACCCCCGAGCAGGCCGCTGCCATGCGTACCGCCTTCACCATCCTGATTGACCGTGACTACATCTGCGAGAACATCGGCCAGACCGGTCAGATTGCCGCCAACGCCTTCATTCCTCTGGGCATGGCCGACGGTAACGGCGGCGTCTTCAAGTCCGACGCCACCGCCCAGGGCTACTTCGATCCCTATGCCATCAACAATGACTACGAGGGCACCGTGGCCAAGGCCATCACCCTGCTGAAGTCCGCCGGCTACAAGTTCGGCGAGGACGGCAAGCTGTCCGCTGAGACCCCCATCCAGCTGGAGTACCTGACCAACACCACCTCCGGCCACATCGCCATCGCTGAGTCCATCCAGCAGGATCTGGCCGCCGTGGGCATCGAGCTGAGCATCCAGCAGCAGGATTGGAACGTGTTCCTGGAGGAGCGCAAGGCCGGTAACTTCGACTTCGCCCGCGAGGGTTGGATTGCCGACTTCAACGACCCCATCAACATGCTGGAGATGTGGACCACCGTGTCCGGCAACAACGACTGCCAGTTCGGTCGGTAAGCATCCATACGGCGCGCTGCGGCAGGCTGTAAAAAGCGGCTGAGCGCCCGGACATAACGTAACCCGCTCCCCCCATAGTGAAAGGAAACTGCCGCTATGGGGGGAGCGCCGTCATAAAAGGAGGGAGAGCCTATGAAGCACTGCGGAACGCAGGCCCTGGAAACACAGCGCCTGGTGCTCCGGCGGTTTACACCGGAGGATGCAGAGGCCATGTACCGCAACTGGGCCTCCGACCCGGAGGTGACGGAGTACCTCACCTGGCCGCCACACGAAAGCCCGGCGGCCACCCGGGCCCTGCTGGAGGACTGGGCGGCGTCCTACGCCCGCCAAAACTACTACCAGTGGGCCATCGTACTGAAGGAGAACGGCGACGAGCCCATCGGCAGCATCTCCGCCGTAAAGGTAGACGACGACCTGGACGCGGTGGAGATCGGCTACTGCATCGGCCGACCCTGGTGGCACCGAGGTATTACGTCCGAGGCCCTGCAGGCAGTAATGGATTTCTTCTTCGACACCGTGGAGGCCAATCGCGTGGCGGCCTGCCACGACCAGCGCAACCCCCGCTCCGGCATGGTGATGCAAAAGTGCGGCATGCGCTATGAGGGCACCTTGCGCGCCGCGGTGCGGAGCAACCGTGGCGTAGGCGACGCCTGCTGCTACGCCCTCCTCCGCGCTGACCGTTAGCCCACCCGTCATGAAAAAACACCCGGCCTCCGCCGGGTGTTTTTTCATGCCCGAATCCTGCTTTTCCTCTTGCTTTTCCGCCGGAAAAGGCATACAATACCCAGTAGTTAGACAACGCTAACCGCCAAAAAGAGGCAGGGAAGGGGAGGCAAAAGCATGAACGTGGGAGTGATCGTCATTGAGATGGTCGTCTTTGCGGCCCTGTTTACGGCCATTGTGCTTACGGCGTCCAGGGGGGACAGGAAGTACAGTGCGGCGTCGATTCACAACTATCCGCCGGACATCCAGGAGGCATATTTCAAGACCCACGAAAGGGTGGACGTGAGCTACAAGTCCAAAAACGTGGTGCTGACCAAGGGCCTGGGCGTGCTGCTCTTTACGGCCATTCTGCTCCTCTGCGCCCTTGCGGCGGGGGCGTCCACCTTCTGGCAGGGCTTCTGGCTCACCTTCGGCCTCATGGTCTGGATTGGCCTCTACGACACCTGCTTCCTGGACTGGGTGCTGTTTGCCAACCTGCCCATGTTCCGCCTGGAGGGCACCGAGCACATGGACGAGGCCTATCACCAGAAGTGGTTCCACTTAAAAGGCATGCTCTTCCCCGGCATCGTCTTCGCCCTGATCCCCGCCGCCCTGGTGGGCTTGCTCATCACGCTGCTGCGGTAGGGGCGTGTTGTCATAAGGCGCTGAGGCGCCATGCCGCCGGACCAATGATCCGGAAGCGGGGCACAAGCGTTATTTTGATAGCCGATAAAAAAGAATTGCAATCCGGGGCAAATGGAGATATAATGCATAAAGTGAGCGACGTGAGCGAAAGGGGTTGACAGACGATGGCGATTCGGCGGATACTTTGTCAGTCAGTCAGTCAGTCAGTCAGTAGGTAAAGACTGCCCTTTTCGTCATACTTATAAATTAGGCGTAGTGCGACCCTGATAGGGTGGCGCTGCGCCTTTTTGCGTCCATTTTTTCGCCTTCCCCCACGGGGGGAAGGTGGCACGGCCGCAGGCCGTGACGGATGAGGGGGCGATGAGCACCCAACAAGCGTTGGCGGTGGCAGTTACCGCGCTGGCGGGACACATAGGTCCCGCCCTACGGGGAGGAGCGCCGTTTTTTCGCGTTTTGTAATCCCTCACCGCGGAGGCGGTGTGAATAAAGATTGGAGGAAAAACACATGAAACACATCACACGTAAAACCCTTGGCGTATTGCTGGCGCTGGTGATGGTACTGGCGCTGCTGCCGGGGATGAGCTTGACGGCACTGGCAGATGGAACACCCGCTTACAGCGGCGGCAATGGAACAGAGGCTGCCCCGTACCTCATCTCAACAGCTGATGACTGGAAGGCACTGGCTACTGCGGTCAATGGCGGAGAAGCCTATGAGGGCAAATACTTCCGCCAGACGGCTGATCTCGATATGAGTGGAGCAGGCAACTTAAATCCTGTCGGAAATATGGAGCATCCTTTTGCAGGCAATTATGAAGGCGATGGCTTTGCAATTTCCGGCGCGACTATAAATGTTGTCGTCAATAGCGGTGCTGCGGTTGCAGGCGTCTTTGGAGTCCTTGTCGGAGAGGGTCATATTTCTAATCTCAGGGTTACGAATGTAACCGCAACCGCAACTACAGGAGATGGCGGCTGGGATCAGGCATACGCCGGAGGGCTCGTGGCTTTCGCAGAAAATTGCACGATAACGGATTGCTCAGTAAGCAATTCAACCATAACCGCAAGCGGCTCGAATAACTTTGCAGGAGCGTTCGTGGGCTTTGCCGGCGCGGAAAACAGCGAGAAGACCTCGTTTTCCAAGTGTGCTTCTGAGAATAATACTGTCAATACTTACGATTATGGCGGTGGATTTATAGGCGCAATCGTAAATGAAACAAACAATGATGACGCCATATCGTTCACAGACTGCTACTCTGCTAGGAATTTAGCTGATGCCGGAGCTCATAAGTATGGCACAGTCGGCGCGTTCCTCGGCGGGTCGCAGGGCGGTAACGTGACTGCTCGGAACTGCTTTGTATATGACTGCAATGCGACCGCTACCGGCACCGGGTCATTTAAAGGCGTTTTTGCTGGCGATACTACCTATGGAACGGTAAGCGCAACCAACACATACTACTACGACACACAGAATCTTACGGTCAACGCTGAATCAGCTACATCCAAAACAGCGGATGAAATGAAAACTCTGGCATCTACGCTGGGCGAAGCGTTCACGCAGGGGAGTGATTATCCTATCCTGCTGCATCCGGTAAACAACGCGGTCAACATCGAGAACGGGGCTTATGTAGAAACCGAGCCCTCCAGCCTGACCGTCACCTCCACCTTGGGCACCATCACCCGTGTCACCGTGGACGGCAAGACGGTGGACAGCAAGTATTACTTCGTCAGCGGCAGCAACGTGGTGCTGTCCGATGAGTTCATGCGCAGCCTGTCCAACGGCACCCATACCATCCGCCTCTATGACGGCGTGACCTACGCCACCGCCACCTGGACGGTGACCGGCAACGCCACTCCCACCATCACCGCCCCCAAGACCGCCGACCCCGGCGTGGTGCTCTACGGCCTGCTGGCCGTCAGCTCCACCCTGGGCCTGGCCTGGATGGGCAAGAAGCGCAAGGACGACTGAGTAAGAGATAACCGCGGCACAATACAGCACAAGGCCGCCGGCTCCCCCACAGGGAGTCGGCGGCCTTGTGGCAATTTAGCTTGTGGGCCGGACGCGGGGTCAGTCCTCCAGCGTCCCGATGGCAGTACCCATCCGGACCCGCACTTCCTTTTGCCCGCCGGCGCCGCCCTGATGAAACAATAAGCCTGCCCCATGTTAAACCCGCGTCTCTCTCCAATGAACGGCACCCCATTTGTCAGTCAGTATGGCTAACTGCTGACAGGTGGGGTGCCGTTCGTATCTGTCTCAGCCGTGTGTTTCCCGGTATTCATTGGGCGTGACCCCTGCGTATTTTTTGAATACCCTTGTGAAATGGGCAGGGGAGGAGAAGGCCAGATATTCCCCAATGGCGGCGGCGGTGCGGTCAGTGTAGCGCAGAAGCCGCTTGGCCTCCTCCGTTTTCTGCCGGAGGATAAACTCGCTGAGCGTAACGCCGGTCTCGGCGTGAAACCTCGTGGACAGGTGGGAGCGCCCCATATACAGCGCCTGGGCCAGCTTCTCGGTGGAGACGGTCTCGGAAAGATGCTGCTGCACGTAGTTGGCCACCACCTGGGCCAGCCGCCCCGGATGCTCCCCCAGATGCAGCCGCTCCACCCGTCGGGTGAATTCCAGCACCATGTGGTATTGCAGGTTGGTGATCTTCTCCGCCGTGTCCAGCCGCTCGCAGCTCTGTATATAGGCGTCGCTGAGGGAGAAGGCGTCGTCCACGTCCAGCCCGCCCCGTATGGCCGCCCGGGAGCACAGCGTAGCGGTGACGATGAAGAGATTCTTCCTCTGCCGCAGATGCTCCGGCGCCAATATGCCGCCCCGGATGGCGGGGGCGCTGCCCAGCCAGGTGTGGAGGGCGGCGGTGTCCCCCTTGCGGACGATGCGCAGGATGGCCTGCTCCTGACTGTAGCTGTTGTGGGGCAGGGCGGGGGGCTGGCTGTCAGTTCGCTCCATGGCCTGGGTGGCCCGGAGGCTGTCCAGATCCGCCTGTTGCCCGGTGGTGATGGTCAGGTCCCGCAGCTCCCGCTTTTCGCCGTTCACCATGTAGTTGACGGCGCACAGCATCAGCAGCAGGCTCTCCACCGGCATCGGCACGATGGCCTTCATGCTGCGGCGGCACTCCTCCGCCTCCTCCTTACCCAGCCCCAGGCGAAAGGCCAGCTCCCGCAGCGTCTGGTCGGAGGCGGGAACCTGTCGGGTAGGCCCCACGATGAAGCGTATCTCCCCGGAGGTGAGCACGCCGTAACAGAAAAAATCCTCTGTGAGACAGTACCCCACGTGGTCGGAAATGCGCCAGATAGGCTCCCGATACAGCACCATGGGGTCCCTGGGCAGGGCCACCGGGGAGTGGAAGGACACCAGCCTCTCCCCCTTATACACCCGCACCGGGATGCCCGAGAGGTTTGCGGTGTTGCGGCAGAGATAATCAAAATCAATATCCATAGTACCGCCTCCTTCATTTTCAAACAAATTATAATATATTCCAAACAAATATACAAGGACAAACGGCGGTTGGTTTGATATACTGATTGTAATGTAACGGCAAGGGGTGACAGGCGTGAACAAATTACAGAAGAAATTGGGCAAGCTGGCCCAGCAGATCATCGACAAGGCCATGGGCAACGGTCTCATGCAAGAGGAGACCACCGCCGAGGGGCAGCGGTACGTGACGCCGGGGGCGGGAGAACTGATCCGCCAAGCGGGAGCCGAGGGCTGCGTGCTGCTGAAAAACGACGGCGCGCTGCCGCTGCAGCCACAGCAGGAGGTGGCCGTGTTCGGCCGCTGCCAGCTGGATTGGTTCTATGTGGGCTACGGCAGCGGCGGCGACGTCCATGCCCCGTATTATGTAAACTTAATCGACGGCCTCCGCAACGCGGGGGTGAAGCTGCACGAGCCCCTTTTGCAGCGCTACGCCGTTTGGACGCAGCAGGAGGACAACAAGGCCGACCACGGCTGGTGGGGCCACTGGCCCATGCACCACCCGGAGATGCCGGTGGACGAGGCGCTGGCCCGGGAGGCCGCCCGCGCCGCCGACGTGGCCCTGGTGGTCATCGGCCGCGCCGCCGGGGAGGACAGGGAGAACACCCTCACCCCCGGCAGCTATTACCTCACCGACGCCGAGCGCGCCATGCTGGACGCGGTGACGGCGGCCTTTTCCCAAGTGGTGGTGCTGCTGAATATCGGCAACATCATGGACCTGGCGTGGACGGAAGATTACGGCGACAAAATCTCCGCCCTGATGATCGTCTGGCAGGCCGGCATGGAGAGCGGCAACGCCGTGGCGGACGTGCTCACCGGCGCCGTGACCCCCTGCGGCAAGCTGGCCGACACCATCGCCCGCCGCTATGAGGACTACCCCAGCGCCGCCCACTTCGGCGGCAGGGCCTACAACGACTACGCCGAGGGCATCTATGTGGGCTACCGCCACTTTGACCGCCACCCGGACACGGTGCTGTACCCCTTCGGCTTCGGCCTGAGCTACACCACTTTTTCCCTCACGGCGGACAGCCTGCGCCGGGAGGCGGGGATGACGGAGGTCGCCGTCACCGTCACCAACACCGGCCTCCGCCCCGGCAAGGAGATCGTTCAGCTTTGGTGCCATCCGCCCAAAGGCAGGCTGGATAAGCCCCTTCGCGTGCTGGCCGCCTTCGGAAAAACCAAAACCCTGGTCCCCGGCGAGAGGGAGACGCTGACCCTGCGCTGCGACGATAAGTGCCTTGCCTCCTACGACGAGGCCGCCAGCCGCTTCGTGCTGGAAGCGGGGGCGTATTCGTTCACGGTGAACGACACGAAGGTGAACGGGTTTATGCTGGAGAAGGAGATCACGGTGGAGCAGTGCCATCCCCTCTGCACCACCCCGGATGCCCTGCGCCAAAGGATTCTGGACAATCTGCCCCATCCGTTTGCGTCATCCGGCAAGGATATTACCTTTACAGACGTCCGGATGGGCAAGGCGTCCCTGGAGGACTTCATCGCCCGCCTGTCCCACGAGGAATTGGAGGCCCTCAGCCGGGGCCACGGCATGATGGGCAGCAGCTACGGCGTGGCGGGCAACGCCGGCGCCTTCGGCGGCGTCACCCACAGCCTGCGGGAAAAGGGCGTGCCCCCCATCATCACCTCCGACGGCCCCGCGGGGCTGCGGCTGAAAAAATACTGCTCTCTGCTGCCCTGCGGCACGGCCCTGGCCTGCACCTGGAACGCCGACCTGCTGGAGGCCCTGTCCGGCAAGGTGGGGGAGGAGATGGTCCACTACGGCGTGGACGTGCAGCTCTCCCCCGGCATGAACCTTCACCGCAACCCCCTCTGCGGCCGCAACTTCGAGTACTTCTCCGAGGACCCGCTGCTCTCCGGCAAGATGGCGGCGGCCATGGTGCGGGGCGTGCAGCGCCACGGCAAGGCCGCCTGCCCCAAGCACTTTGCCTGCAACAACCAGGAGACCAATCGCAACCGCAACGATTCCCGCGTTTCCCAGCGGGCCCTGCGGGAGATCTATCTGCGAAACTTCGAGATCGTAGTCAAGGAGGCCCGGCCCCTCACCATTATGACCAGCTACAATAAGGTCAACGGCGTGTGGAGCCACTACCATTACGATCTTGTCACCACTGTCCTGCGCCGGGAGTGGGGCTACGACGGCTGCGTCATCACCGACTGGTGGATGCAGAAATCCAGAAGCCCGGAGTTCCCGAAGCTCAAAAACAACGCCTACCGCGTCCGGGCTCAGGTGGACGTGCTGATGCCCGGCGACATGGGCCATATTGCGAAGCGGTACAAGTCCGACGGCACGCTGCTGCCCACCCTGGGCCAAAGCGGCGGCCTCACCCTGGGCGAGCTGCACCGGACGGCGAAAAACGTGCTGACGCTGGCCCTGCGGCTCCAAAAATAGATAAGAGAGGGAGAGAACCATGAGAAAGCTGTTTGACAACCTGCCTGCCGGCAAAATCCGCACCGACGCCGTGACGCCCCGTGAAAAGTGGCTGGGCTACCTCATCGGCCCCGCCGGGGCGCTGCTCTTAAACGCGGTGCTGGCCACCTATCTCAACGTCTATTATACCGACGTCCTGAACCTGACGCCCATGTGGGGCGGCATGTTTCTGACCATTTTCCCCATTGTGTCCAAGATCATCGACGCCATCACCAATGTGTACATGGGTTATGTGATCGACCGCACCAGGACGAAGGAAGGCAAGGCCCGCCCCTGGCTTCTGATCTCCGCGCCGCTGGTGACGATCACCGCCATCCTCCTCTTCACCGTCCCCGAGGCCAATGACACGGTGAAGGCCATCTGGATCATGGTGTCCTACAACCTGTTCTATTCCTTTGCCTATACGATCTTCAACATGAGCCACAACCTGATGGTGCCTCTCTCCACCCGCGACACCACCGCCCGGGGCGGTCTGTCAGTCTTTAACCAAATCACCACCATCATGATGAGCGGCATCCTGGTGGCGCTGGTGTTCCCCATGGTCATCATGCCCATGATCGGCGTGGATAAGTCGAAGTGGATCACGCTGATGACAATTCTTTCCATCGCTGCGCTTCCGCTGACCTTGATGGAGTACTTCTTTACCAAGGAGCGCGTAACCGAGGAGAAGGCTTATGCGGGCGAGGAAAGCAACCTGAGTCTCGGCGAGCAGATGAAGATTATCTTCACGGATAAATACATGCTGCTGATGTACGCCTATTTCCTGATCTATACCACCGGCACCGTTTTCAAAAACCTTGCGCTTGTCTATTACTGCAACTATGTTCTCGGCACCTATAATGACGGCGTGACCCAGATGCTGGTCTCCGTCATCGGTGGCATTCCCATGGGCATCGGCATCTTTGCCGTATGGCCGCTGGCCAAGCGCTTCGGCAAGCGGAATGTGACGATGGTCGGATTCATCCTCTATGCGATCGGCAGCCTGGTTTGCTGGCTGTTCTCTACGAATCTGGTTATGGTTCTGATCGGTCAGTTTATTAAGAACATCGGCGGTCTTCCCTGCGCTTATGTGTTTATGGCACTTTTTGCCGACTGCCTGGATCATCTGGAATGGAAGTCCGATAACCGTGTGGATGGCGCGGCCATGTCCATTTACAACATCATTGCGGTGGCCATGGTGGGAATTGTGACGGGCGTTTTCAACTGGATGCTGGCGCTTGCCGGTTACGTCGCGCCCATCAGCGTAAACAGCCTGTCTGAGGCCTCGGCCTATCTGACGGCCAACGGCCTGACGCCGCAGCTCGCGCTCGACACGCTCAAGCCGGCGGCAGACGGCGTCTATACGGTTGCCATGCAGCAGTCAGCCAACGCCAACTGGGCCATCACCTTTGCCTTCGTTGGTCTGGAGGTATTTACCGGCATCCTTCTGGCAGGTATTCTCTTCTTCGTGGACGTGGAAAAGCGTGTGGATAAGGAACAGGCAGAAATCAAGGCCAGAAGGGAGCAGGCATGAAAGCAATCCGGCTGAAAACCGAATATTTGACCGACCCCCTGGGCATCGACGTCCGGCAGCCCCGCCTCCAGTGGCACTGCGACGGCGGCGTACAGCAGACCGCCTATCAGATCGTCACGGAAAACTGGGACAGCGGCAAGGTGGAAAGTGCCTCCATGCACGCGGCCTATCCGCTGCCCCTCCGCAGCCGGGAGCGGGTGCATTGGAGAATCCGCCTCTGGGACGAAAACGATCAGCACGGCGAATGGAGCGAGGCCTTCTTCGAAATGGGCCTTCTCGAAAAAACGGACTGGACAGCCAAATGGATCACCGGCAACTATACGGTGAACAAAAAGGAACGCTATCCCGTGGACTGCTTCCGCAAGGTCTTCACGGTCAGGAAAAACGTCCGCCGGGCGCGGCTGTATATCACGGCCTGCGGTCTGTATGCGGCAAAGCTCAACGGCGAAAGGGTCGGCAACTTCTGCCTGGCCCCCGGCCATACCGACTACCGCAAACGTGTGCAGTACCAGACCTATGACGTGACCGACTTACTGAAACCAGGCGAGAACGAGTTGACCGTTCAGCTGGCCGACGGCTGGTATCGCGGCAGCTGCGGCGCCTGGGGCATCACCAATCAGTACGGAACCGAGACAAAGCTCCTGTGCCAGCTGGAGATCACCTACGCCGACGGCACACGCCAGACCGTGGCCACCGACGATACCTGGCAGTGGTCAAATGACGGCCCCATCCGCTTTGCCGACAACAAGGACGGTGAGATCGTCGAGGCCTTCCGCACGCCGCTCTATCTGGGAAAAGCGAAGGAGACAGCGCATAAGGTCGTTCCCACGGCTTCCAACAACGTACCCGTCACGGAGCACGAGCGCTTTCATCCGACGATCACCAAGGCCCCGAACGGGAAAAAGCTCCTGGATTTCGGACAGAACATCGCGGGCTACGTGCGGTTTCAGGTGACCGCCCGCGTCGGAGAGCGCATGGTCTGGCGCTTTGGCGAGCTGCTGGATGCCGAGGGGAATCTGACGCAGAAAAACATCCAGCTCTCCAACAAAAGGAAAACTACCCCCCTGCAGCAGATCGACTATACCTGCGGCGAGGGACTGAACGAGTACAAGACCACCTTCGCCGTCTTCGGCTTTCAGTATGCCGAGGTGGAGACCGATGTGGCCCTGGAAGCGGAGAACATTGAGGCCATCGCCGTCTATTCCGACATGGCGGAGACAGGCCGCTTTACAAGCTCCAACGAATTGCTGAACCGCTTTGTGGCCGCCACCAAATGGTCCACCAAATCCAATTCCCTGGATGTGCCCACCGACTGCCCCACCCGGGAGCGCCACGGCTGGACCGGCGACGCCCAGATTTTCTTTGAAACCGCCTCCTGGCTCTTTGACTACGCCGCCTTTTCCCGGAAATATCTCCATGACGTGTACGACTGGCAGAAAAAGGACGGGCGGCTGCCCCAAATCGCCCCCTACGGCGGCGTGGACTTTTATATGTGGACGCTGAACGGCTCCGTGGGCTGGTCAGACGTGGGCATTCTCATGCCTTATCGCTTCTGGAAAAAGTACGGAGACCATACTATCCTCACGGAATACTATGACCGCATGAAGAAGTACGCCGCCTTCATGATCCGGCGCGTCTCTCCCGACGGCGTGGTGCGCCGGGGCCAGAGCTACGGCGAGTGGGCGGAGCCGGCGGACGTGAAGCCTAACGACTGGAAGGACATGGTGCTGCCCCACCCCGAGGTCAGCACCGCCTACACCGCCTACGTGCTGCGCTGCATGGCGGAGGTGGCCCAGGCCCTGGGCAAGACGGAGGATGCGGAAAACTACCGGGCTGTGTCCGAGAAGTGCGCCGCCGCCTATCAGAAGGCATTCGGAAACGATCTCGACACCGACCGGCAGGCCCTGCTGGTGCGCCCCCTGGCCTTTGATCTTCTGACGGAAGAGCAGATGGCATACGCGAAAAAGCGCCTCGTTGATGCGCTGGAGCACTACGGCTGGCGGCTGGGCACGGGCTTTCTCTCCACGCCGCTGATTCTGGACGTGCTCTCGGCCATCGACATAGAGGCGGCCTACCGTCTGCTGGAAAATGAGAAGATGCCCGGCTGGCTCTTTATGCCCAAGTCCGGGGCCACCACCGTCTGGGAGAGCTGGGAGGGCACCGAGGCCCAGGGTGGCATCGCCAGCCTCAACCACTATTCCAAGGGCGCCGTGGTGGCCTGGCTGTTCCGCACCTTGTGCGGCATCCGGGTGGACGGGGAAAACCATTTCACCATCGCGCCCCGCCCCGGCGGCCGCTTCACCTTCGCCAGGGCCGGCTATGACAGCGTCTACGGCACGGTGGAATCCTCCTGGCAACGGACAGACGGCAAAACGGTGTACACCGTCACCGTCCCCGCCAACTGTACCGCCACCGTCACCATCGACGGCGTCCAACAGACCCTTGCCGCCGGCACCCACCGGCTGTCATAAACGGCAAAGCCAATAACCAATAAATAATCGACACAGCACCTTGCCTGTTTGACAGGGTGCTGTGTCGATTGTTCTGTTTGCCAGGGGCTATGCCCCGGGGCTTATCGGCGGCGCTCTTTTGCGATGATCAGAGAGAAATACCCGGCGTCGTCGGGTATCTCCTCCACGCCGCGGTACACCTTTTCCGTGTCCATGCCGCCGTTCTCCACGCAGGCCACGTCCCGTCCGCTCTGCCGCAGCAGCGCCTTTACCTCCGCCATGTGGCTGGCGGACTTCATCAGCACGTAGGTACCGCTCTGGGACAGGGGCTCCTCCGTCTTATGCACGGCGGGCACAATGTGCAGCGGCTCGTCCCACTCCGCCAGCGGCAGCCCCAGCCGCGCCGCCGCCGCGCAGAAGGAGGGGACGCCCGGCACCAGCTCCACCCTATAGCCGTCGGCCTCTAAGATGTGCTGGAGATAGCTGAACGTGGAGTAGACGGTGGGGTCCCCCAGCGTGAGGAACGCCACGTCCCTGCCCTGGGCCAGATACTGTTCCAGCACCTGGGCGCCCCGGCGGTGCTGGGCCTCCAGGAGGGCCCGGTCCTTCACCATGGGCATATCCACAGCCACCAGCTCCTTGTCTCGCAGCTCCGGCACCATGGCGGCGGCGATCTGATACGCCACCGATTCCTCCGCCACCCGGCCTGGCACGGCGATGACGCCGCACTCCCGGATGAGGCGGATGGCCTTCTGTGTCATCAGCTCCGGGTCGCCGGGCCCCACGCCCACGCCGTATGCAATGCCTCTCATGCTTCCATCCTCCCAAAACAAAAGCCGCGGCGATGACTTCCGTCACCGCCGGATGCCGGCAGTATGCCCTTGCCATTCCCCGGGGAATAGGGTATACCGGAAGTGTATCATAGTTGCCAATGCTTGACAACCCCCTGACCCGCCCTGCGCCCCGCCTGCAGAGAGGGCAGCCGTCGAGCCCGGCGCGGCCCTCTACGGCCTGCTGGCCCTCACCTCCACCCTGGGCCTGGCCTATGCGGGCAAGCGCAAGGCGCACTAAATCAGACACAACCGGCGCTGTCCACCCACCATTTTCCCGACATCTCGCCCCGGATTGCTTCTTGCGCCGCGCCACGTTTTGTGCCATAATTTCAATGACGATTTGTGGGTTTGTCCGCCACGTGAAAAAAGGAGATACCACCATGAAAACCATTTCTTTCAACGATTGCTGGCGCTGCAACGGCGCACCCGTCACCCTGCCCCACGACGCCCAGATCACGGAGAAGCGCACCGCTGATTCCACCGGCGGCCACGGCTATTTCCCCGGCGGCGTCTATACCTATGAAAAGACCTTCACTGCCCCCGCCGACTGGGCGGGCAAGG
This sequence comes from Oscillospiraceae bacterium, assembly GCA_017412585.1. Taxonomy (GTDB): domain Bacteria; phylum Bacillota; class Clostridia; order Oscillospirales; family Oscillospiraceae; genus Vescimonas. Next base: position 8,723 of record JAFPXK010000092.1, on the reverse strand, counting down.
AGATTCTGGTGGAGTTCGAGGGCGTGTATAAGAACGCCACCGTCTCCCTCAACGGCCGTGAGCTCTATTTCCACCCCTATGGCTACACCGGCTTCACCGTGGCCCTGGAGGGCCTCACCCTCGGCGGCGATAACACCCTCACCGTGGTGGCGGACAACAGCAAAATGCCCAACTCCCGGTGGTATTCCGGCGCCGGCATCTACCGCCCCGTGTGGCTCCACGTCTGCGAAAAAGGCGGCCTGCGCCCCGGCTGCGTCCATATCACCACCGTGTCCGTCAACCCGGCGGTGATTCGCGTCCAGGCCCCCATTGCCGTCAAGGCGGAGGTGGCGGGCGTCACCGGTCAGGGCACCGACTTCACCCTCACCATCCCCGACGCCAAGCTGTGGAGCGCCAAGGAGCCCAACCTCTACACCGCCCATATCACCGCCGGCGCCGAGGAGACGGAGGTCACCTTCGGCATCCGCAAGATCACCTGGTCCAACTCGGGATTGTTCATCAACGGCAAAAGCACCCTGCTGCGGGGCGGCTGCGTCCACCATGACAGCGGCATCCTGGGCGCCGCCACCTATGACGAGAGCGAGTACCGCCGGGTCCGCATCCTGAAGGAAAACGGCTTCAACGCCATCCGCTCTGCCCACAACCCCGCCTCCCGGGCCATGCTGGAGGCCTGCGACAAATACGGCATGTACGTCATGGACGAGAGCTTCGACATGTGGTATAACCGCAAGAATCCCAACGACTACGGCCTGGATTTTGAAAAATGGTGGGATAAGGACACCGCCGCCATGGTGGAAAAGGACTTCAATCACCCCTCCGTCATCCTCTACTCCATCGGCAACGAGGTGGCGGAGCCCGCCCAGGCCAAGGGCCTGGACTACGGCAAGAAGATGATTGCCCTGTGCCACCGCCTGGACCCCTCCCGCCCCGTCACCTGCGGCGCCAATTTAATGATCATCGGCAACGCCGCCAAGGGGAAGGGCCTCTATCAGGACGGCCAGCAGACCACCGGCGCCGGCAAGAGCAAGAAAGAGAAGGAGGGCCAGAACGCCTCCCTCATGTTCAACATGGTGGCCTCCATCGTGGGCCCCGGCATGAATAAGGCGGCCAATGCCAAGCGGGTGGACGCCGTCACCTCCCCCTTCCTGGACGCCCTGGACATCGCGGGTTACAACTACGCCTCCGGCCGCTATCCCCTGGAGGGCAAGGCCCACCCAAGCCGCCTGATTTTCGGCTCCGAGACCTTCCCCCAGGACATCTGTAAGAACTGGAAGATGGTAAAGAAGTACCCCTATCTGGTGGGCGACTTCATGTGGACGGCCTGGGACTACCTGGGCGAGGCGGGCATCGGCGCCTGGAGCTACACCGGCGGCATGCCCTTCAACCGGCCCTATCCCTGGCTGCTGGCAGGGGCGGGCGTCATCGACATCCTGGGCAACCCCGACGGCTCCTGCCGATACGCCGCCACCGTCTGGGGCAAGGCGGCCCAGCCCGCCATCGCCGTCCGCCCGGTGAATCACCCCGGCGTCCGGGTCAGTAAGTCCGTCTGGCGGGGCACCAACGCCATCCTCTCCTGGGCCTGGGCGGGCTGCACCGGCAACAAGGCGGAGGTGGAGGTGTATGCCAATGCCGCCGCGGTGGAGCTGCTCTTAAACGGCAAATCCCAGGGCCGCAAGACCATTAAGGACTGCAAGGCCGTCTTCAAGACCAAATACGCCCCCGGCACCCTCACCGCCGTGGCCTATGACGAGAACGGTCGCGAGACGGGCCGCGGCCAGCTTACCTCCGCCGCCGACACGCTGCGCATCGGCCTCCACCCGGAGAAGCAGGAGGTCAAGCCCGGCGAAATCGTCTATATCCCTGTCAACATCGAGGATGAAAACGGCGTGGTGGAGTCCAACGCTGACCGCAAGCTGACCGTCACCGTGACCGGCGGCGAGCTGCTGGCCTTTGGCTCTGCCAATCCCTGCACCGAGGAGCAGTACCACACCGGCACCTTCTCCACCTACTATGGCCGCGCCCTGGCTATCGTCCGGGCAGGGGAGAGGGGCGCCGTGACCGTCACCGCCACCGACGGCAAGGACACCGCCACCGCCGCCGTCGCCATTCATTGAGGAGGCTTTATTAAGGATATGGGAGGAAAAATGATGGATTTGACAAAAACCGCACTGGGTATCGAGCTGGGCTCTACCCGTATCAAGGCCGTGCTCATCGACGGGCGTCACCGCCCCATCGCCCAGGGGGATTTCCAGTGGGAGAATCAGCTTGTAAACGGCGTCTGGACCTATTCCATGGACATGGTGCACACCGGCCTCCGGACCTGCTTTGCCAATCTGAAAGCCGACGTCCGTGCCAAATTCGGCGTGGAGCTGACCACCGTGGGCGCCATCGGCGTCAGCGCCATGATGCACGGCTACCTGCCCTTCGATAAGGAGGGGCGCCAGCTTGCCCCCTTCCGCACCTGGCGCAACACCATCACCGGCCCGGCGGCGGAGGCATTGACCGCCCTCTTCGGCTTCAATATCCCCCAGCGCTGGAGCATCGCCCACCTGTACCAGGCCATTTTGAACGGCGAGGATCACGTGAAGGACATCGCCTATCTCACCACCCTGGCGGGCTATATCCACTGGCAGCTCACCGGGGAAAAGGTCATGGGCGTGGGGGAGGCCAGCGGCATGTTCCCCATCGACAGCGCCCGCTGCGACTATGACGAGACCATGGTGCAGAAGTTCAACGCCCTCACCGGCATGGACCTGCGCGCCATCCTGCCCAAAGTGCTGACGGCAGGGGAGCGGGGCGGCACCCTCACCGAATCCGGCGCCCGGTTCCTGGACCCCTCCGGCACCCTGGGCCCGGGCATCCCTGTGGCTCCCTGCGAGGGCGACGCCGGCACCGGCATGGCGGCCACCAACTCCGTCCGTCCCCGCACAGGCAACGTGTCCGCCGGCACCTCCGACTTCGCCATGCTCGTCACCGAGAAGCCCCTGGGCGTCCACCGGGAGATCGACATGGTCACCACCCCCGACGGCGCGGCGGTGGCTATGGTGCACTGCAACAACTGCACCAGCGACATCAACGCCTGGGTGAACCTCTTTGCCGAGTATGGGGAGATGATGGGCCTTTCCGTCAATAAAGGCGACCTCTTTACCCGCCTGTTCCAAAAGGCGCTGGAGGGGGACGCGGACTGCGGCGGCCTTTTGAGCTTCAACTACTTCTCCGGCGAGGGCGTCACGGATTTGAATGAGGGCCGCCCCCTCTTCGCCCGCACCCCCGACGCCCGCTTCACCCTGGCAAACTTCATGCGCACCCATCTTCTCTCCGCCCTGGCCACGCTGAAAATCGGCCTGGACATTCTCACCCACACCGAGCAGGTGGCCATCGACAAGCTGTATGGTCACGGCGGCTTCTTCAAGACCCGGTCGGTGGGCCAGCGGCTGCTGTCCGCCGCCGTGGGCGCCCCGGTCTCCGTCATGGAGACGGCAGGGGAGGGCGGCCCCTACGGCATGGCCCTGCTGGCGGCCTACATGCTGTGGAAGGACGAGGGGGAGACGTTGGCGGACTATCTGGACAATAAGGTGTTCGCCTCCGCCAAGTCCACCACGCTGATGGCGGAGCCCTCTGATATCGAAGGCTTCTCCGCCTTCCTCACCCGCTATAAAAAGGCGCTGCCCATGGAAAAATGCGCCACGGAGGTACTGTGATCATGCTGGAAGAACTGAAAAAAATCGTCTGCGACGCCAATTTAGAGCTGCCCCGCTACGGCCTTGTCACCTTCACCTGGGGCAACGTCTCCGCCATCGACCGCCAAAGTGGTCTCGTGGTCATCAAGCCCTCCGGCGTGCCCTACGAGGGCATGACCGCCGAGGATATGGTGGTGGTGGATTTAGACGGCAAGGTGGTGGAGGGCAAGTGGCGCCCCAGCAGCGACACCGCCACCCATGTGGAGCTGTATAAGGCCTTCCCCGCCATCGGCGGCGTGGTGCACACCCATTCCTCCTACGCCACCTCCTGGGCCCAGGCCGGGCGGGACATTCCCTGCTACGGCACCACCCATGCGGACTACTTCTACGGCGATATCCCCTGCCTGCGCTGCCTGACGAAAGACGAAATCGAGGACGCCTACGAGCGCAATACCGGCCTTCTCATCGTGGGCGAGTTTGCCCGCCTGGGCAAGGACCCTGCCGCCGTCCCCGGCTGCCTGTGCAAGAATCACGGCCCCTTCACCTGGGGCAGGGACGCCGCCGAGGCCGTCCATAATGCGGTGGTGTTGGAGGAGGTGGCCAAGATGGCCTACCGCTGCGAGACCATCAACCCCCAGGTGAGGCCCGCCCCTCAGGAGCTGCAGGACAAGCACTACCTCCGCAAGCATGGCAAAAACGCTTATTACGGTCAAAAATAATCATTTTTTGATGGGGAAGATGGATAATTGTATCAGAAAATGATGCCGTTTTACCTCGAAAATAGGACAGTTTTCCCTCGAAAACTGCCCTATCCGTTCCCCATTCCATGAAATAGGGAGGCACCTGTCTATGCCGAACCATGACGATCCCCGCATTCTGCCGCCTGCAGATCGACGCGGTGTATGAGCCCCACTACCAGCACTTTGGAGACAAATTCGGCACCGTCATCGCCGGCTTCTTCTCCGATGAGCCGGAGCTGGGCAACAACCGTATGTACAAGATGAATAACCCCCTGGGCACGGAGCAGGACCTGCCCTGGAGCCGTGAGCTGGCCGCCGCGCTGGAAGAAAAGCTGGGCCGGGGCTACGGCGCCCTGCTGCCCCTTTTGTGGTCCAACGACGGCGACCCCTTCCTCACCGCCAAGGTGCACTACGCCTTTATGGACAGCGTGTCCCGGCTGGTGGAGGAGGACTTCTCCCACCAGATCGGCCGGTGGTGCCGGGACCACGGCGTGGAGTACATCGGCCACGTGGTGGAGGACAACAACCAGCACGCCCGCACCGGCACCAGCCTGGGCCACTACTTCCGGGGCCTGAAATGGCAGACCATGGCCGGCATCGACGACATCGGCGGCCAGGTGGAGCCGGGCATGGAGGACAGGCAGAAGAAAAATGTGTTCGGCTACCATGACGACGGGGAGTTCTACCACTACGCCCTGGGCAAGCTGGGCGCCTCTCTGGGTGCGCTGAACCCCCACATGCAGGGCCGCACCATGTGCGAGGTTTTTGGCAACTACGGCTGGAAAGAGGGCGTGCGCCTGGAAAAATACCTGCTGGACCACTTCATGGTCCGGGGCGTGAACCGTTTCGTGCCCCACGCCTTTACCGCCAAGGCCTTCCCGGACAAGGACTGCCCGCCCCACTTCTATGCCCACGGCCACAACCCCCGGTATCGTCACTTCGGGGAGCTGATGAAATACGCCGACCGGGTGACGGGGATGCTCTCCGGCGGTCATGCCGTCTGCCCGGTGGCCATTTTGTACCACGGCGAGGCGGAGTGGTGCGGCAAGGCCATGCTGATGCAAAAGCCCGGACGGATTTTGCAGGACAATCAGATCGATTTCCACTACGTCCCCGCCGACGTGTTCGGGGAGCGGGACTTTTACAGGACCGAAATCACCGATAAATTGACGGTGAACGGCCTTAACCATGAGGCGCTGGTCATTCCCTACGCCCAGTTTATCACAAGGGAAACTGCCGAGGCGGTAATCGAGCTGGCGGCCAGAGGAGGCAAGGTGCTGTTCCTGGACGGCTACCCCGACGGCCTCTGCACCGGGGAGGCGCTGCCCGAGAGCGTCAAGGAGAACACAAGGGTAGTGGCGCTGTCCGCCCTCCTGGGCGAGCTCGCCGCCTATCGCACGGTGACGTTGGCTCCGGCGGATGACCGCATCCGGGCCATGCACTATGTGGGGGAAAAGGAATTCTTTTACCTCTTCAACGAGGGCGACAAGCCCTGGCACGGCACCGTCACGCTGCCGAAGGAGGGGAGCTTCCACATCTATGACGCCTGGCATGACCGCCACATGGCCTGGGATGGCGGCGACCTTACCATAGAGCCCCACCACAGCCTGTTCCTGGTGAAAGGGGAGGCGGAGAGCCTGTATACCCCGCCCGCCCTTGGCCGGCACCGCGTGCTTGAGGGCTTCCGGCTGAGCGTTTGCCAGGCGGCGGACTATCCCCGCTTCGGCCCCGCCAGGGAGATTGGAAAGCCGGAAAACTACGCCCTTACCGACAGGAAATTCTCCGGGGTTATCCGCTATGAAACCCATTTCACCGGAAAATCCCAACTGCTGGAAATCACCGACGCCTGGGAGGGTGTGGAGGTGTTCATAAACGGCAGGAGCGCCGGTATCCAGGTGACACCGCCCTACCGCTACGACCTGCGGGGCCTGGCAGGGGAGGGGGACAACGCCCTCACCATCGAGGTGGCCACCACCCTGGAGCGGGACCGTGGCAACACCAAAACCGCCGCCCCCACCGGCATCACCGGAGAGGTGGCGCTGTACGAATAACGTGCCGCCTCGGCGGACAATTCCATATAGCAAGACCGGGGCGGTGAAAACCGTCCCGGTCTTGCTGTCTATGTATCAATTATAATGAGGGGTCTTTTGCCGTCAAGCACGGATCAGTCCACGTTCTTCTTGGTCTGGTGGGTAGCGTCCATCTGCGATGTGTTCCCCGGTTATCCTTTGTGATTTGGCAGGTTTCACACCGATTGGGCGGCAATCTGTTTTGTCCAGCGGCGGCACAGCAGCAGGGCGATGCAGGTGGAGATCACGGTGGTGACGGCATTGGTGAACACGATGCCGTTCAGGCCCAGGAAATGCTCCATCACCAGCAGCACCGGCAGGAACACCAGCCCCTTCTGCATCAGCGACGTCAGCGTGGCGTAGCTCACCTTGCCGGTGGCTTGGAGATAGGTGGTGCACATCTGGTACACCCCCTCGATGGGCACCGCCACCAGCGTGCCCAGCATCATGGCCTTGCCCAGGGCGATGATCTCGGCGTCGCTGCTGAAGGCCGCCACAAACTGCTGCCGCAGCAGGAAAAAGGCCGCCGACATGGCAAGCGCCACCCCCACGCTGACGGCCCCCACCCCCAGGGTGATCTTCTTCAGCCGGGGCAGATCCCGGCAGCCGTACACGTAGGAGATGGCGGGCTGCACACCCATGCACAGGCCCATCACCACCATGGGGATCAGCATGGCGCTCTTGCCCGCCACGCTGCGGGCCGCCACTGCCACGGTGCCGTAGCCCACCGTCAGCCGGTTGGACACGGCGGAGGTGAAGCTCATCAGCAGCGTGCTGGCCGCCATGGGCAGCCCCAGCCCCAGCACCCGGAGGGACACGTCCCTGTGGAGAGTGAAGTCCCGGATGGACAGGGAATAGCTGCTCTTTTTTCCGGCGGTGAGCAGCAGAATGACGAGGCTCACGGCGTTGCCGATGACGGTGGCCAGGGCCGCGCCCCGGCAGCCCCACCGCAGCAGGGCGATGAACACCGGGTCCAGCACCACGTTCAGCACCGTGCCGGTCATGGAGGCCACCATGGCGGTCTTCACGTCGCCGTCAGAGCGCACCGTGTTGCCCAGGGCCCCGCCGGTAATCATAATGGGCGCGCCGATGGCCAGAATCTGCAAATACTCCGCCGTATACCCGGCGGTGTCACCGTCGGTGCCCAGCAGGCCCAGCAGCGGCCCCATCCCCAGCAGCACGCCGCCGCCCAGGAGGACGCCCAGGCCCAGAGAGGCGTACAGGGCAAAGGCGCTGAATTGCCGCATCCTGTCCTCCCGACCCTCGCCCAGGGCGATGGCGCAGGCAGTGCAGCTGCCAAAGCCGATAAGGGTGTTGAAGGCGGAGATGGTGGTGAACACCGGCCCCGCCAGGGAGATGGCGGCCAACTGGTTCCGGTCGCCGAACCGGCCGATGAAGAACACGTCCGCCAGGTTATACAGCACCGTCACCATCATCACCAGGATCACCGGCAGGCTCATTTTCAGCAGCAGCTCCCAAACGCTGCCCTCCCGCATCAGCTTTTCATTCTTCATTACGCCACTTCCTTTTGATTAACGGGACACTTGTTTTTTTAATGTGAGTATAGTATACTGCCGTCAGCGAGGAAACACAACCGATAATATTCGGATAACTGTCTGGATAATGCGAGGTGAAAGCCCTTGAATACCAAGAATAACCGCCTCAACCGGGAGACGGATGAGAAGATCATCCGCGCCGTGTACGCCATGATGACCGAGGAGCACCGCCCCATCGGCAAGATCACCGTCCGGGAGATCTGCCAGCGCTCCGGCGTCCACCGCTCCACCTTTTACGCCCACTACCGGGACGTGTACGACCTGGTGGAGCGGGTGGAGAAGGGCATGTCCCGGCAGTTGACGGAGGCGTTTTTCCGCAAGCTGGATGAAAAAGCCTCCGCCCGGGAGTGCTTCACGGAGGTGTTCGCCTTTATCCGTGACCACCGGACATTTTACACCTATTATCTCTCCGAGGCCAAGAACGCCGGCGTGCTGGCCCTCACCTGGGAGACGGTGCGGGACCGGGTCGCCGCCGCCCAGTCCGACCCCCGCTTTTTCGGCGCCTTTTCGCCGGAGGAGATGGCCTATCACGGCTATTTTTTCCTCTCCGGCATGACGGCCATGGTGCGGCTGTGGCTGCTGGGGGACTGCAAGGAGCCGCCGGAGACGCTGTATGACATCATCTGCCGCCAGGGCGACGTCCAAAAAATGATGATCGAGTGGTGAGTCCCTTATTCG
>JAFPXK010000091.1 GCA_017412585.1 Oscillospiraceae bacterium | reverse complement strand
TGCTGACGGTGGGCCCGGTGCGGCGCCATCCGGCGGCGGAGGGCAGCGACAAGGTCACCGATATCGTAACGGTGTCCGACGGGCAGCTTACCGGCGTTGTCACCCCCGACGGCGCCGTGGAGGTCTACGCCGGCATCCCCTATGCCGCGCCCCCGGTGGGCGACCTGCGGTGGCGCCCGCCCCAGGACGTGACGCCCTGGGAGGGCGTGCTGGCGGCGGATCACTTTGCCCCCATGGCCATGCAGCCCCAAAACTCCGCCATTTATAGCTCCCTGGCCCAGATTATCGGCTATCACGACTACAAAATCACCACCAAGGATAACTTCCGCGACCCGGTGGACGAGGACGCCCTCTATCTCAACATCTGGAAGCCGGCGGGGCAGCAGGAGAAGCTGCCGGTGCTGGTGTATATCCACGGCGGCTCCCTGCAAACCGGCCAGCCCTGGTACAGCGATTACAGCGGCGACGGCCTGGCCCGGAAGGGCGTCATTGTGGTGAACATGGGCTACCGCCTGGGGGTGTTCGGCTTCCTGGCCTCGGAGGAGGCCCTGGCCCAGGACGGCACCACCGGCAACTACGGCCTTTTAGACCAGATCAAGGCCCTCCAATGGGTGCAGGAGAACATCGCCGCCTTCGGCGGCGACCCAGACAATGTGACGTTGGCGGGGGAGTCGGCAGGCAGCGCCTGCGTGACGGCCCTGTGTACCTCGCCTATGGCCAAGGGCCTGTTCCGCCGGGCCATCGGCGAGAGCAGCACCGTCACCGCCCCCATGCCCACCCATTCCTATCGCCCCCTTGACCAGGCCATAGACACCGGGCGGGCCACCCTGGCCCGGTTCGGCGCTGCCAATCTGGATGAGCTGCGGAAGGTGGACGCCAAGACCCTGGTGGCCGCCGCCGACACCAACCACCATATTACCATCGACGGCGCAGTGCTGACGGAGTCCCCCTATGCCTCCTATGCCAAGGGCATCCACAACGAGGAGGCCATCCTCCACGGCTTCAACGCCCAGGAGAGCGCCCCCTTCATCCTGTTCGGCAACGCCAGGCTCTCCGACTACGAGAGCAAGGTCCGGGCCTATTTCGGGGACTATGCCGATGAGGTGCTGGCCCTGTACCCCGCCGCCACCAATGAGGAGGCCCGGCAGAACTGGGCGGACATCTACTCCGCCGTGTTCTTCACCTACGGCCACCACTGCTGGTCCCGCCAGGGCGCGGCGCTGGATATGCCCGTGTATCAGTACTATTTCACCCGTGCCAACGGCCGCCTGGGCCCCTGGCACAGCGGCGAGGAGGTCTACTGTTACGGCAATATCCCCCAGGGCTCCCGGCTGTATGACGACGATGACCGCCGCCTTGCGGACGTGTTCAGCAGCTATTTCGCCAACTTCGCCGCCACCGGTGACCCCAACGGCCCCGGTCTGCCCCGGTGGGAGCAGAGCAGCGGCGGCGCCCACGTCATGGTGCTGGACGGCACCCAGGCCATGGGGGACGATCCCTTTACACCCATCTACGATACGTTAGACCGTTACTACGGCTGGGAGAAATAAGGAGGTACACCATGGGAAGACGGCAAATCGCATTGGCAGTGGCCCTGCTGACCCTGTCCTCCACCCTCTGCCTCCGCCTGATGAAAAAGGTGGGGGAGAAGATGGAACGGGAGCAGAAGAAAAAGGAAGAGAAGCCATAAAAAAGACGCCCTCCGGGGCGTACTCCGTAGGGAAGCTGCATTGAGGAAGCAAAAAGGACATAAAACGGGCGTGGCCACTATGGTCACGCCCGTTTTGTTTGCCTAATCCGGATTCTGTGGGGCAAATCCGTTGCTCGTTATAACTGCGGACAGTAAAAGACCTGCCAGACAAACTGGAATTTGTCATTCAAACGCCAATAGATTTCCAAGGGAAATAGCAAACCCCAGCGACTGATACATCTTAACATCACAATCTGCACAACCGACAGTTAATGAACTTACACCGCTTTCATGATAGGCAAACTCGACCAATTGACGCGCTATGCCTTGATGGCGATGCTCAGGACAAATATAGAAATCTTCAAATACACCACTCGAATGATAATCAAAAGTCGAAAAACCGACTGTAATAGAGCAGCAACCAATCAGCGTGTTGTCCTTCCAAACTCCATAGAAAGAAATCTTACCTTTGTCGATTGCATCAGCTAAACGTTCTTTCCCGTCGTCACTAGGTTCATCTTCTCCAATTTCTGCCTTATAATGTTTTTGAAGATCCCAGAGAGCATCCACCTCTGAAGGATTGATTTTTCTGTAGTCCATAGTTACCTCCACAAATTGCGATTTGCTTCGGTCATTATACTATTGCTGACCGGCGTAGTCAATCACCTTGCATTTGAAGCAAAAGGAGACACTTCCTTACGAAGTGTCTCCCTCAGAGCGTCTTTTTCGCATAAAAAACAGCTTACAGCTTCAGATCCAGATCGCCGTTCTTGATCCAGCCCAGCTTCCGCAGGGGCAGGGCGAGCAGCGGCGTGGCCGCCATCGGTCACGCCGGTTTTATCTGTCTGATATGGATTCTGTGGGGCAAAATCCGATGCTCGTTATAACTGCGGACAGGAAAAGGCCTGCCCGACAAACAGGAAGTTGTCTCTCAGATATGGATTTTAACGTCACCGAAGTCATACAATCCATTTCCCTGTTTCAGTTGCCCGTTCCGCTCAAGCTGCGAAAAATCCTCATTGATCTCACCAATCAGTGAAACGGGTATCGCCAATTTGTGATGGCCGGGGAAAACGCGGCTGACCTCTAGTTCCATCAGGCGCTTTACTGACTGATAAAAAAGCAACGGGTCAGTGCTGGGATAAAAGGCGTCCAGACAGCCTTCGTACACCAAATCGCCGGAATATAAATACCTTCTCTCCTGTTCGTAAAAACAACAGTGCCCGGGAGAATGTCCCGGCGTGTGCAGCACCCGGATTGTTCGTCCGCCCAAGTCAAAACAATCACCATCATGGAATAGAATCTGCGGTTTCCCCTGAAAGATCCGATATAAGTCAAGATCGAACTCCTCCGGTAACGTACAGGGCGGTTTTGTCAACTGCTCCTTCACTTCATGCAACGGCAAAGGAAAACCTCCGTCAATCCAATCTTTTTCCGCCTCATGTACTGCAATGCGGTCAAAAAGCCCGTGCCCGCCTATGTGATCCCAATGCACATGCGTTGTCAGCACAGTAACAGGCAGTGTTGTCAGATGATCCACTACGCATTGTATGTTTGAAACCCCAAGACCCGTGTCAATCAAAGCGGACCTGTCCTGCCCGCAAAGCAGATAGCAATGCGTTTCCTCCCAATGCCGATATTCACTTATGGCAAATGTTTGTGCGTCGATTCTCTCAACGGTGAACCAGCCATTCATATCATCATACGGCCTCCTGCCATCTCGGGCAGCAAAAGACCTGCCCGACAAACTGGAATTTATGCCTTGAGTTCGTACAAGCGATATATCTTTCGGTACAGCTTGCCGGTAAATAGTAGCTTGAAAATCATTCTTTCGATTGGCGTAAGCTCTTTGACCAGCGCGGCGGGAGTGAAGCTGTGCTCTTTTACAAATTTGATCCGAAGTCCGTCGATGATGCTCCCGATAGCATCTATCCCATTCAATTTCGTAACACCCACGTCATTGACAGGGTTTTTATATTTCGATGCTTTTACACCGAATTCGGTATAAACATCCATCAGAATATGAATTTCCCCATACTTTTTATCAAGCGCTTGCAATAACCCCCGTACTTGGCTGTTGGTCAGATACATGCTCAGCCCCTCGAGGACAACGATGGCCGTATCACGATCCGGGAGCATTCCGATCTGTTCGGGTCTGGACGCATCCAAAGCTGTCATATGGTACGTTTCATTTTCCCGAAAATACTTCTTGCGAATCTCTATGACATCCGGAAGATCGCAGTCCACCCATTCAGAACAGGGCGTTTTTACCCTCATATTCCTACTGTCAAGTCCACACCCAATATGAAGTACCAACGCATCGCGGCTCCGCTGCAGCATACTGTCTGTCCAGTCGTCGAACACACGGGCTCTCATGGCCATATTGTAAGCAAGCCATTTTGACCTGGACTTTCCTCGAATTGGGAAGGCTTCTTCTTTCCATATTCTCTCGGCTGAGGGATCATTCAGGATAATCCCCTGTTGGCTCACCGTTGATTTTCCATACAGCGGAATATAGAGTGTTTTATTCACTTCATTCATGTGATCCTTCTCCCCTGTAAATCCGGATTTGTTTTCGTCATTATACTATTGCCGTTCGGCGCAGTCAATCCTCTGACTTTTGAAGCAAAAGGAGACACTTCCTTACGAAGTGTCTCCCTCAGAGCGTCTTTTTCACATAAAAAACACCTTACAGCTTCAGATCCAGATCGCCGTCCTTGATCCAGCCCAGCTTCCGCAGGGGCAGGGCGAGCAGCGGCGTGATCACAGCGGGCAGCACGAAGGAAATCAGCGCCAGCCCCAGCCAGTCTGCGGCGGTGATGGCGGCCTTGGCCCCGGAGGCCACGTCGGCCACCCAGCCGGTGTACACGCCGATCTGGCCCACAAGGCCGCAGGTGCCCATGCCGCTGGACACCGCCGCGCCGTTCATCTCCAGATGGAACAGGCACGTGGCGATGGGGCCTGTGATGGCGGCGCAGAGGGTGGGGGGAATCCACACCCTTACATTCTTCACAATGTTGGGCATCTGCAGCATGCTGGTGCCGATACCCTGGGCCACCAGGCCGCCCCACCGGTTTTCCCGGAAGGACATAACGGCGAAGCCCACCATCTGGGCACAGCAGCCCGCCACGGCAGCGCCGCCGGCCAGACCCGTCAGCCCCAGGGCGGCGCAGATGGCGGCGGAGGAGATGGGCAGCGTCAGCGCCACGCCCACCACTACGGACACCAGAATGCCCATGAAGAAGGGCTGCAGCTCCGTGGCCCACATGATGAACCGGCCCACGGCGGCGGCTGCGGCGCCGATGGGGGCGGCAATGAGGGCCGCCACGCCGATGCCCGCCAGGGTGGTGACGATGGGGGTCACCAGAATGTCGATTTTCGTCTCCTTGCTGACGGCCTTGCCGATCTCCGCGGCGATGATGGCCACGAAGAACACCGCCAGGGGGCCACCGGCCCCGCCCATGTAGTTGGTGGCGAAGCCCACGCCAATGAGGGAGAACAGCACCATGGGCGGCGCCTGCAGCGCCGAGCCGATGGCCACCGCCATGGCCGGACCCACCATGGCCGAGCACAGGCCGCCGATGGTGTAGTGTACCGCGCCGTCCCCCTTGCCCAGGGTGACGATGACGGCGTTCAGGAATCCGATGTGGAACTGCTGGCCTAGGGTATTGAGAATGGTGCCCACCAGCAGCGTGCAGAACAGCCCTTGCGCCATGGCGCTCATGGCGTCGATACAATAACGCCTGGCGGAGAATACGATGTTCTTCCGCTGCAAAAATGCTTTGACTTTTTCCATATTTCACCTCATAAAGGGGGCGACCCCTAAAATCCAGATACGATTATAGTTATTTTTCCGCGGATGTCAACCGCTGCGAATTGCCACTTTTCATCCGGGGTAAAAAGGTATATAATCATACTGTTGTGAAAAAGCCCGAAAGGGAGGGATACCATGCGCTTTACACGCAAGGAGATCATGCAGGACGTGTATCTCACCTACCTGCACCAGCGCAAGTTCAAAACGTGTCTGCTCAGCGTGCAGCTCATTGCCGACCTGCGCCGTGAGACGGCGGGGTATAACGCCCTGGTGCCGGCGGTGCTGCGCCGGGGCACCATGCGCCATCCGGACATGGAGAGCCTCAGCGCCGCTCTGGACGCCCTCTACGGCGCCACCATCGACTATACCGTTCGCAAGAAAGGGGAGCGGCAGTGCGTGGGCTTCGTGGCCCAGTGCATCGACGACGCCTTTGCCCCCGGTCGGGAAAAGCTGCTGGAGCCGGTGACGGAGCTGCTGGGCGAGCTGCTGCTGGACCCTGTCACCCGCAACGGCCGCTTTATGCCGGCGTACGTGGACAGCGAGCGGCAGAATCTGCTGGACGCCATCCGGTCGCTGAAAAACGACAAGCGGGATTGGGCGGACGTGCGCTTGATGCAGGAGATGTGCGCCGATGAGCCCTATGGCGTGCTGCGCCTGGGCGACGAGGACACCGTAAGCCGTATCAACCACCAGAAGCTGTACCGCCACTACCAGGCGCTGCTCACCACCGCCCCGGTGGAGATTTTTTACTGCGGCAGCGCCGACGAGAGCCGGGTGGAGACGGCGCTGCTGTCGGCCCTGGCATCCCTGCCCAGGGGCCGGGTGGCCCGGCCGGAGCCCATTGTGCTGCGCCATGCCCCGGAGGAGCCCCGGTACGTGGTGGAAGAGATGGACGTGACCCAGGGCAAGCTGTCCATGGGCTGGCGCTGCGAGACCGACGACGTCCCCGCCATGATTATGGCCAACCTGCTCTTTGGCGGCAGCAGCAACGCCAAGCTGTTTATGACCGTCCGGGAGCAGCTCTCCCTGTGCTACTACGCCGCCTCCGGCTTTGCCCGGTCCAAGCGGATCATGACCGTGTCCAGCGGCATCGAGGTCAAGGATTACGACCGGGCCCTGGCGGAGATCCTCCACCAGCTTGACCTGGTGCGCCAGGGGCAATGGGAGCCCTGGGAGCTGGAAAGCGCCCGGGCCACCATGGAATCCGCCCTGACAGCCCTGAGCGACTCCCAGGGCGCTATGGAAAACTACTGCCTGGGCCAGAACGCCCTGGGCCTGGACGAGACGCCGGAGGAGCTGCTCTCCGCCCTGCAATCCGTCACCCGTGAGCGCATCATGGCGGCGGCCCAGGCAGCCCGGCTGGACACCGTCTATTTCCTGAAAGGGAAGGAGGAGACCCCATGCTGACCGAATATCCCCGCATCGGCGAGCGGGTGCGCCGGGAGACGCTGCCCAACGGTCTCCCCGTCATCATCGTGGAGAAGAAGGACTATCAGCGCAAATACGCCATGTTCGCCACCCGCTACGGCGGCATGGATATGCGTTTCCAGTCCCGGGGCAGGTGGGTGGACACCCCCGCCGGCATCGCCCACTATCTGGAGCATAAAATGTTCGATACCGAGGACGGCAACGCCCTCCAGGAGCTGGCGAAGAACGGCGCCGAGCCCAACGCCTTCACCGCCAACGACATGACCTGCTACTATTTCGACTGCACCCGCCATTTTGCGGACAATCTGCGGCTGCTGCTGTCCTTCGTGTCGGTGCCCTATTTCACCGACGAGAGCGTGGCCAAGGAGCGGGGCATTATTGCCCAGGAGATCCGCATGATCGAGGATAACCCGGAGTGGCAGGTGTACCACAATCTGATGCAGTGCCTCTACCGCAACAGCCCCGCCAAAACCCCGGTGGCCGGCAGCGTGGACAGCATCCGCAAAATCACCGCCAAGACCCTCTACCGCTGCCATAAGGCGTTCTACACCCCGGCCAATATGTGCCTGGTGGTGGTGGGCGACGTGGACGGCGAAGAGGTGCTGGCCCTGGCCGACGAAGTCCTGGGCAGCGAGAAGGGCAAGCACGTCCCCCGTGACTACGGCGCCGAGGAGGATTTGCTGCCCGCCCAAAAGGAGACCGCTATGGCCATGGAGGTGTCCATGACCAATTTCCTGGCAGGCTGTAAATGCCCGCCCCTGGGCGACGGCCAGGAGCGGTATCGCCTGGACATCATCGGCGATCTGGCCTGCGACATTCTGCTGGGGGAGTCCAGCCCCCTGTATGCCCGGCTCTACGCCCAGGGCCTCATCAACGGCACCTTCGGCTACGACTACGAGATACTGCCCGGCGCGGCCTGCCTCACCTTCGGCGGCGACAGCCCCGACCCCCACGCGGTGGCGGAGGCGGTGCTGGCGGAGGTGGCACGGCTGCGGCGGGAGGGGCTGGATGAGAGCTATTATCTCCGCATCCGCAACGCCAACCTGGGCGACACCATCCGCAGCCTCAACAGCTTCGAGAACATCGCCATCGGCTTCGTGGAGGGCTGCTTCCACGGCTTTGACCCCAACCGCTTCCCCGAGATTTACGACAGCATCACCACAGAGGACATCCTTCGTTTCCTTGCCGACAATCTGACCCGGGAAAAGCTGGCCATGTCCATTATCACCGCAAAGGAAGGTTAAGCTATGCGCATTATGACAGACAGCCCCATCCGTTTCCCCGGCCTTTTGGGGGACTGGACCTTCACCGCTTCGTCCAAGGCGCTGAACGTGGGCCACGGCATCTACTGGTACGGCATCCTCATCGCCCTGGGCGCCCTGCTGGCGGTGGTGGTGTGTATGAGGCAAAAGGAAAAATACGGCATCACTGAGGACGACCTGCTGGATACCGTGCTGTGGGGCCTGCCCATAGGCGTCATCGGCGCCCGCATTTATTACGTCATCTTCTACCTGGACCTGTACCGCAACAGCGACGGCAGCCTCAACTGGGGCGAGATGATCGCCATCTGGGACGGGGGCCTGGCCATCTACGGCGGCGTCATCGCCGCGGTCATCACCATTTTGGTCATAGCCCGCCGGAAGGGCTATGCCTTCTTCGCCATGATGGACGTGGTGGTCATCGGCCTGTTCATCGGCCAGGCGGTGGGCCGCTGGGGCAATTTTATGAATCGTGAGGCCTTCGGCGCCGAGACCACCCTGCCCTGGCGCATGGAGCTGATCACCACCACCGGCGAGGCGGTGTGCGTCCACCCCACCTTCCTGTATGAAAGCCTTTGGAACGTGGTGGGCCTCGTTCTCCTGCTGGCGGTGGTGTCCAAGGCCCGCCATTTCGACGGCGAGAACACCTGGTTCTATTTCCTGTGGTACGGCCTGGGCCGGGTCTGGATCGAGGGCCTGCGCACCGACAGCCTGTATCTCTTCGGATGGCAGCTCTTCGGCCAGCCCATCCGCGTCAGCCAGGCGCTGAGCGCCGTGATGATCCTGGTGTCGGCCTTTATGCTGCTGTACCATCTGAAGCTGCACCCCCACGATAAGAGCGAGCTGTACGTCCACCGCAAGGCAGCCCAATCCGCCGCCGAGAGCGAGAATGCAGCCGCCGTCGAAGCGGAAAAAACCGCCGCCGAAACGGAAAATCCCGCCGCCGAAAGCGGGAAAGCCGCCGCCGAAAGCGAAAAAGCAGAATAAAAGAATCCCCTCGCCGCATCGGCGAGGGGATTTCCATAGGCATTAGTAGATGATGCGCCGTGCGCCGGAGTAACGCTTGATGTAGGTGTTGGTGTTCAGCGAGGAAACGATAACGCCAACGCCATAGGTGGAGGCGTGGACGAACTGATCGTCTCCGATGTAGATGCCCACGTGGGCATCCTTCACGCCGGCCTCGCTGCCGCTGCCGTAGAACAGCACCAGGTCGCCGGGCTGCAGCTCGGACTTGTCCACCGCGATGCCCGTTTGACCCTGTTTAATAGAGCCGTGGTACAGCGTCACGCCGTACAGCCCGTAG
Source organism: Oscillospiraceae bacterium (assembly GCA_017412585.1). GTDB lineage: Bacteria > Bacillota > Clostridia > Oscillospirales > Oscillospiraceae > Vescimonas. The sequence continues at coordinate 23,384 of JAFPXK010000091.1, read as the reverse complement.
ATGTACTTGGTGAGGCCGGAGCAATCGAAGCTGTTGGGCCCTTCGCCGCCGTACTTGTAGGGATACCCCACGTATTCCAGCGCCTTGGCGGCGATCTCCGCCCCGGTGCCGGTGGCGGTGATCACGGGTGTCTCCGTCTGCTGCGCGGCGGGCTGCTGGGCAGCCGTGACCGCCTTGCTCACCAGCGCCACATAGTCGCCGGACACATAGCCGGAGGTGCCGCCTGTGGTGACGGCGTACCAGCCCTTTTCAAAGCCGGTGACGGTGACGCCTGCGCCCTTGGAGAGCGTGGTCACCACGCTGCCGCTGGTAGCGGCGGCCGAGCGCACGTTGACGCTGTCGCCGGTGACCTTGCCGTTGGCGCTCAGGCCGCTGGCAGAGCTCTTGGCGTCCACGAACTGGGCGGACATATAGCCGCTCTTGCCGTCGTATTTCACCTGATACCAGCCGTTTTCGATGCCGGTGACGGCCACTGCCGCCCCCTTGCCCAGGGTGGTGATGATGGCGCTGCTGCCGTCGGCGGCGGCGCGCATCCGCACGTCGGAACCGGACACCACGCCCAGCGCCTTCACGGATGTGGTGCTGCTGCCAAAGGCGGCCTCCGACTTTTTGGCAGCCTCTTCCGCGGCTTTTTTGGCGGCTTCCTCCGCGGCCTTGCGGGCCGCCTCCGCGGCGGCCTTTTCGGCGGCGATGCGCTGCTCCTCGGCGATCCGCTCCGCCTCCTCCGCCAGGGCATCGTCCCGGACCGTCACGGCGATGTCGTGGGCATCCCGGGCCAAATCCCTGACCTCCAGGCGTACGTCGGGCAGCTCCTCCACGGACACCGCGACGGCGTCCAGCGGCGCAGCCACGTAGGCCGCCACAGCCACAGAGGGGTCAACCGGCTCCTGGGGCAGCACCGTTGCCGCCAGCATGACCACGCCGGACAGCAAAACAATCAGCGCCGCCAGCAGTGCTGTCAGCTTCCGTCTCATGGCTTACAGCTTGCCGGCCAGGGCGCGCTCCAGCCAGATGGCGCCCACGTCCATAGCGGCGTACAGGCTGTCCTTCTCCGATTTTTTCACCACCCGGTCCCGGGACTTCAGGTCCGGGTCGGTGAGCTGGAGCTGGACGCTGACCTTGGTGGCCACGTCCATATCATGCTCCTTCTTGGTGTCCAGAATCTGGAACATTACGATGTACTTGTCGGCCATGGAGCCGTAATAAATCAGATTGTCGATGCGGCGCAGGGGATGTCCCTTATATACCAGACCTTCGGTCTTCTTCTCGTCAGCCATGTTCATTCCTCCGTTTACACATATTCACAGATGCTAACAGTTTACCATAGAATAGGGAAGATGTCAAACCGCCCCGGACAGGAAATAAAAGGAAAACACCCTGCTCAGGCAGGGTGCTTTCTCATTCTCAAAGGGAGTGTGTAGAATTATTCGTGGCGCAGGGCCTCAATGGGATTCAGCTTGCTGGCCTTCACGGCGGGGGCCAGGCCGAACACGATGCCGATGACCATGGAGAACACCACCGCAATCAGGCACGCGCTGCCGGATATGGCCACCGGCGTGCCCATGACGTGTGACAGCATGTACGCAAGGCCGATGCCGCAGCCCACGCCCAGGAGGCCGCCCAGGGAGGTCAGCACCGCCGCCTCCGTCAGGAACTGCCAGCGGATGCGGCTCTGCTGGGCGCCGATGGCGATTTTCAGGCCGATCTCCCTTGTGCGCTCCGTCACCGACACCAGCATGATGTTCATCACGCCGATGCCGCCCACCACCAGGGAGATGGCGGCGATCCAGATGAGCTGGCTGTTGGCGCTGGAGGTCAGGTTCTGCAGGTCGGAGGCCTGCTTCAGCAGGTCGTCGGCCTGGTATTTCACCTTGTCGGAGGTGACGTTGGACTCGTTGACGGCCTTGGCCACGTTGTCGCCGGCGTAGGTCATGGCGTCGGTGCTCCTGGCCCGGACGGCCACCTTCTGGGGCTCGTCGTAGCGGTAGATCACGCTCCAGGTCTCCCCGGGGATGAAGATGCTGTTGGAGCCGTTGCCGGCATACATCCAGTAGTCCTGCAGGGAGTTGATCACCGGGCCGCTGCCGCTGTTTTTGGACACCACGCCCACCACGGTGAAGGGCTCGCCCTGCATCTCAATGGTGCGCCCCACCGGGTTCTCGCCGGTAAAGAGGCTGCGGGCGGTGCTGCTGTCCACCAGCGCCACCTTCCGGCGCTGGGTGAAGTCGGAGGGCACGAAGCCCCGTCCGTAGTTCACGGTGTAGTCGTTGACGGAGAAATAGTGGCTGTCCACGCCGTAGACGGCGCCGGAATAGCCGGTGTTGCCGTAGTAGACGTTGTCGCTCCACTGGCGCTGATAGTACAGGGAGACCTCCTCCACGCCGTCCAGCTTCTCCAGCTCGGCCCGGCGCTCCTCGGTGAGGGGCGTTACCCCCTGGGGCGGGGCGGACCAGCTCATGTCGTACTCATAGCCGTCCTGTGTCAGCTGCACGGTGACCACGTTGGTGCCCTGGCCGATGAGGTTTTGCTTGATCTGTTCGTTGGTGCCCTTGATGGTGGACACAATGGTGATGATGGCGGCAATGCCGATGATGATGCCCAGCATGGTCAGGAAGGAGCGCAGCTTGTGGCTCCACACGCCCTGAAGGGCCAGAGATACGTTTTCCAGCATATTGTCGCCTCCTTAATAGTTATAGAGCTGGTCGGGGGTGGCCTCCTGGGTCTTTGCCCCGTCTGCCACGTCCTGGCCGTAAGGGAAGGCCACGTAGTCATCCTGGGTCAGTCCGCCCCGGATCTCAGTGTAGCTGCCCCACAAATCGGCGCCGGTGACCACGTCCCGCTTCTCCAGCAGCCCGTTCTCGCCCCGGACGTACACGTAGCTCTTGCCATTGTCCACCCGGATGAACATGCTCTCCAGATACCAGGCATTCTTATTGCTGCCGCTGCGGTAGGAGATGTCCACGTAGTCGTTGGGCTGCAGATTGGCGTCCTCGGACACAAAGGCCTTGAAGGGATAATAGGACACGTTCTGGTTGCCGTTGCTCCAGCCGGACTGGCTGGCGGGATAGTCCTCCACGGACACGATGGTGCCCTCGCAGCTCACGCCGGTCATCCAGGAGTTGATCTGCACCGTGTCGCCGATCTTCATGTTCTCCAGATCCAGCTCGCTGACGACGCCGCTGACGTAATATCCGCCGCCGCCGGACACCTCCACCACGGCCTCACCGTTCTGGTAGGCCTCCTTGGGGTCCCGGACCGCCTTCACCACGCCGTCCATCTCGCTGTACACCGAGGCGTCTGCCACCTCGCTGCTCTTGCGCTGGAAGTCCATCTGGGCGATCTTCAGGCCCACCTGGGCCTGGTCGATCTCCTGCTGTTTTTGGGCCTTCTTGATGAGATAGGCGTTGTAATCCTCAGGGGTGTCGTCGCTTTCCAAAATCTCGTTGCACTCGTTGAGCTTGCGGCGCAGCTCCTTCACCTGAGCATTGGCGGAGGCTGCGTCGCCGGCCACAGGTATCTCATAGGAGGGGGTGAAGAAGGTAATCACGTCGTTATCCGTCAGCTTCACGCCCTGGTCCACCGTGTCACCCAGGTCGGGGTCGGAGTAATACAGCACCACATAAATCTCGCCGGCGCCGTGGTCGGTGCGGAGCTGGGCCATGCGCTCGGGGGTGAAGTCAGCGGTGAGCATATAGTAGGGATGGGCCTGTGTGCCGTCCTTCACGGCGATGAGGTCTACATCCGGCAGGGGAGTGTCCGTGTCGGCGCCGGCTTCCTCACGCACCTTCGCCTCAGCAGCGTTGAGCTGGGTCTCCAGTTTGGCCTTTTCCAGACGCCAGAAGCTCTTGTCGCGGAAATCGTCCACCAGCTCCAGCTGGTGCTCCAACTGCCGGACGGACGCCTCCTGCCGCTCCAAGGCAATCCTTGCCCGCTCCAGCTCCAGGCTGGTAAGGGTGGTGTCGTAGCTCAGCAGCTTGTCGCCCTTTTTCACCGTCTGGCCCTCGGTGACGTACACCTGGGACACGGTCTGGCTCTCAGACAGGTAAATCTTCTGCAGCTTGTCGGTGGTGACGGTGCCGCTGCTCTGGGAGCTGCTGCCCCACTCGTTGGTGGTCATAAAGCTGGTGACGGGATACACGTTCACCGGCTTGCGGCGGGCGGTACGCAGCACGGTGAGGATGCCCCACACCGCTGCCACCACCGCCGCGGCGATCACCACGCCGAGGATCACTTTTTTCACAGTCTTGCTCATACTTCCACACCTCCCGAGAGGATGCCGTCCCGGATGGTCCGGGTCATCTGGGCATGGCGGGCGATGCCGGCGTCATGGGTAATCATAATAATGGTGGCGCCGCTGTCCTCGTGGAGCTGCTGAAACAGCTCCATCACCTGCGCGCCGCTGGCGCTGTCCAATGCGCCGGTGGGTTCGTCGGCCAGCAGCAGCTTGGGCTTTCCTACAATGGCTCTGGCAATGGCCACCCGCTGGCACTGACCGCCGGAGAGCTGATCGGGCCGGTGGTCGATGCGGTCGGCAAGGCCCACCGTCTCCAGCGCCTGCCGGGCCAACTCCAGCCGCTGGGCCTTCTTCATGCCGCCGTACAGCAGGGGCAGGGCCACGTTTTCCAGGGCCGTCAGCTTGGGCAGCAGGTGGAAGCTCTGGAACACGAAGCCGATCTCCTTGTTCCGCACCGTTGCCAGCTCCTTGGCAGAGCAGGCGGTGATGTCCCGCCCGCCCAGGGAGTAGCTGCCGCTGGTGGGCACGTCAAGGCAGCCGATAATGTTCATCAACGTGGTCTTTCCGCTGCCGGAGGGGCCCATGATGGCAAGGTAGTCCCCCTCGTTGACGGTGAGATTCACGTTTTTCAGCACGCGGGTCACCGTTTTGCCCATGGGGTAATCCTTGCAGATATCGTGCATTTCCAGGATCATGTGTTGTCGCCTCCCGCAATGGCCTCCTCGGGCACGACCTCAGCGCCGTCCATCGGCACCTCGCCGCCGAAGTCCGCCGCGTTGTCGCCGTAGAAGGCGCCGTCGGCCACGGCCATGTCGCCCTCCGCTACCATGCCGCCTTCCATCATGCCCTCGTCAAAGCCCGCCATGTCGCCGCCGCCGAAGTTGCCCTCGTCATAGGTGACGCAGGTCATGCCGGCGGCAAGGCTCTCGTCGGGGAAGGCGATGTAGTCCTCGGGGGTCAGGCCATTTTCCACCACATAGGTGTCCATCATCTCGTCATATTCGCCCAGGGTCACGCTGCGCTTCTCCAGTCTGCCCCGGCTGTCCTGGGCCCACACGAAGGGATTGCTGTCCGCGTCCACGATGTACCAGGAGGGCAGGTGGATGGTGTTGGCGTCCGCCACGGCGTCCTGGCCGTAGTCCGGCTCAATGAACACGTGCTGGCCCAGCAGCAGACCCTCGCTGTCGGTGAGGGTGACGTAGAAGGGGTACTTGCTGGACTGGGTGGTGTCGTCGCTGACGCCGTAATAGTTGCCGTTGCCCTGGGCGGGGCTGTTCCAGTCCACCTCGTTGATGGTGCCGTGCCACACCGCGTCGCTGACCCGGCTGCGCAGCAGCACCTCCATGCCCATCTGCAGGGCGGAGGCGTTGTTCTCGTTGACGTAGCCCTTCACCCGGTAGCCGCCGGTCTCCACAATGGTCATAAAGGGCTTGGGGTTGCCCATCTCGTCGTAGGAGCCATTCTCATTGATGGCCTTCACCACGCCGGACACGGGGGCGTTGACGGTGACGTTTTTCAGCGCCGCCGCCAGGCGCTCGATCTCCATGTTCTTGGAGGAGATGTTGTACTTCTGCTCCACGATGTCGGCGTTGGCCTCCCGAATCATGAGCTGGTAGGTTTTCAGCTCCTCACCGGAGAGGGAGTTGGCCGTCTCCTCATAGCTGGCCTTCTCCTTTTCCTTGTCGGCCAGGGCGTTCTTCATCCGCTCCAGGTCCAGCCGCGCCCGCTCCAGGTCCATGCTGGCCTGTGCGGTGTCGTAGGTGAATAGAGGCTGTCCCTCCGTCACCTCGTCGCCCACGCTGACCTTCACGGAGGCCACCTTGCTGTTGCTGTCGGCCTTGATCTCCGTCTCGCCCTGGGCGGTGACCACGCCGGCAAACCGCTCGGCCAGACCCACAGAGCCCATGCCGCAGATCATGCTGACGCTCTGCACCGACGCCTCGCCTTCCGCGCTGCCGCCGCAGCCCGCCAGCAGACTCAGGCACAGGGCCAACACCAGGAGAAGTGCTGTTTTTTTCATGTCGCGTTACCTCTTTTCTCATTTTGCGTTTCGCTGCCTTGTTAGACGCACCCGCAGCGAAAAGCGTTCCCGTCTTCGGGAGACAAAAACTGTACTAATTGCGTTAATACACTTATAGCGCAAATGCCCCATAAAGTCAAGGGGCATAGTGACGATATCCTATGCCGGCACATGGTGACATATCGCCAATATCACCAGAGCTTTTGCTGCTTGCGGAACAATGACGGGGCGGAAGCAGAAAAAATGCGGACTGCCCCGGGGCAGTCCGCATAATAAGGGTGTCAGATATCCAGATAGTGCTTCACCAGCACCTGCAGCAGCTCGTCCCGGTCGATCTTGCAGATGAGGGAGCGGGCGCCGTTGTGGTTGGTGATATAGGTGGGGTCCTCCGACAGGATGTAGCCCACGATCTGGTTCACGGGGTCGTAGCCCTTTTCCCGCAGGGCGTCGTACACATTGGAAAGCACATGGCGCACCTGCTCGTCCCGGTCCTCCGCCACGTTGAACTTACGGGTAAAATCATCCATTACAGCACCACCCCTCCTATATATTTCACAGTATACGCCAAAAAGATGCGGCTGTAAAGAGAAATCTTTTTGCCATTTCACGAATCAGCGGCTGCGCAGCTCCACGGCGAACCGCTTCACCAGTTTCTTGATGGCGGCGCTGGCGCACTGCTCGATCTCCTCGGAGGTCAGCGTCTTTTCCCCGGAGCCGATGGTGAGCCGCAGCGTCACCGATTTCTTCCCCGCGGGGATCTGCTTGCCCCGGTACTCGTCCACGAAGGCCACGCCCCGCAGCAGCGGGTTGTGGCTGGCCATGATGGTCTGCACCATGTCCACGCACTTCACCGCGCCGTCGCACAGCACGGAGATATCGTAGTCGGTCAAGGGGTACTCGGGCAGGTGGGTGAAGGTGTTGGTGCGGGAGCGGAAGGGCTTCAGGGCGTCCACGTCCAGCTCGAAGAGCATCACGTTCAGGTTCTTGATGCCGCAGCCCATGGAGGCCTTCTTGCTCAGCAGCGCCAGGTTGCCGATGATGTCCTCGCCCAGGCAGATGTTGAGCCACACCACGTTGTCCGCCCACACCGGCTTCTCCTTCTGGCACAGGGTAAAGCCCTCCATGTGGGTGTACCGGGGCATCATCTCAATGACGCCCTTGGCCTTGCGGAACAGGGGGGTCACGTCCTTGGCGGCGGAGGCGAAGGCGCCGGCGATGTTCTTGCGCTGCAGCGGCAGCTTCTCGGCGGGGTCATAGGGGCTGGTGTAGCCCTCGTCCTTGAAAATCTGGGTGCCCTCAAAGATGGCAAAGTCGGTGTAGTACCGCTCGTTCTTCACCACCGCCTTGCACAGGTTGGGCAGCAGGGAGGAGCGGACGAACCGCTCGGCAGGGGAGGGGGGCGTGGCCAGGGTCAGGATGCCGTCGGTGGATTGCAGCACGGCGTTCACGTACTGCTCCTCCATCCAGGGATAGGAGAAGATCTCCTGCATCCCGCAGCGGAAGGCCAGATACTCCCGGATCTTCCTGTCGATGTCCACCTCCAGCTGGTTGATGGCGCCGGTAAAGGAAGTGGTGATGGGGGTGGGCTCGAAGTTCTCGTAGCCGTACATCCGGGCCACTTCCTCCATGATATCCGCCTTGATGGACACGTCGCCTGTGGAGCGCCAGGTGGGGCACACCACGTGCATGTTGTCGCCGTCAAAGGTGATGGTGTAGCCCATCAGTTCCATCTTCCGGCGGATGTCCTCGTTGGGAATGCGCTTGCCCAGCCGCCGCTCCAGCCAGGTGAGGGACACGTCGATGACCGCCGGCTCCAGGGCCTTGGGATAGATGTCCATCAGGGCCGTTACCTGCATGTCGGGATACAGCTCCCGGAAGAGCTGCATGGACAGGTCCAGCGCCTGCTGGCACCGCTCCGGGTCGATGCCCTTTTCATACCGGGAGGAGGCCTCGGTGCGGTTGTCGTACTTCAGCGCCGTGCGGCGGATGCCCTTGGCAGCAAAGTTGGCAATCTCCAGCTTCACGCTGTGGGTGGTGGGCAGGATGCTGTCCTTGGCGCCGCCCATGATGCCGGCCAGGCCCACGGGGCCCTCGGCGTCGGCAATCACCAGGTCGTCAGAGGTGAGCGACAGTGCCTTTTCGTTGAGCAGCGTCAGCGTCTCGCCGTCCCTGGCCCGGCGCACGGTGATGGGGCCGTGGATGCGGTCGCAGTCGTAGGCGTGGGAGGGCTGGCCGGTGGCCAGCATCACGTAGTTGGTCACGTCCACCAATGCGTTGATGGGCCGCATGCCCACCCGCCAGATGCGGCTTTGCATCCAGAAGGGGGCGGGCTTTACGCCCAGGCCCTCAATCTGGGCGCACATGCACCGGGGGCAGCGCTCCGTGTCCTCCACCACCGCCGTGACGGCCTCGCCGGTAACGGCGGCCCGGTCAAAGGGGGTAAAGGGCTTCAGCGGCAGCTCGTACAGGGCCGCCAGCTCCCGGGCGATGCCGTAGTGGCCCCACAGATCGGGCCGGTTGGTCATGGACTTGTTGTCGATTTCCAGAATGACGTCGTTCAGGTCCAGGGCGTCGGCAATGGGGGTTCCGGCAGGGGCGTCAAAGGCGGACAGGTCCACCACCGTGCCCTCGTCGGTAAAGGGGAACAGGTCAAAAAGGCCGATTTCCGAGGAGGCGCAGATCATGCCGAAGCTGGGCACGCCCCGCAGCTTGGTCTCCTTGATCTCCACCGGCTCGCCCTCGCCGTGCCAGCGGCAGAAGGCGCCGGGCTTGGCCACCGCCACCTTCATGCCCTCGTAGAGGTTGGTGCCGCCGCATACGATGTCCTTGATCTCGCCGCCGATGTCGGTCTTGCACACGCGCAGCTTGTCGGCGTTGGGATGGGGCTCAATCTTCTCCACCACGCCGATGACCATGTTGGCAAAGGATTTGCCCAGGTCCTCCGCGCCCTCCACCTCCACGGTGGACATGGTCAGGTCATAGCTCAGCCGGGTCAGGTCCATATCCGCAGGCAGGTCCACGTAGTCCCGGAGCCATTGCATAGAAACTTTCATGTTGTCAGCCCTCCTTTTATCGGAACTGCTCCAGGAAGCGCAAATCGCCTCCGTGGAACAGGCGGATGTCGTCCACGCCGTAGCGCATCATCACCAGCCGGTCCAGGCCGATGTTGACGTAGAAGCCGGTGTACTCGTCGGGGTCCAATCCCGCGGCGCGCAGCACGTTGGGGTGGGGGGTGCCGCCGGGCATGATCTCGATCCAGCCCACGTGCTTGCACACGCTGCAGCCCTTGCCGCCGCACACCAGGCAGCCCATGTCGATTTCAAAGCCGGGCTCCACGAAGGGGAAGAAGCCCGCCCGCATCCGCACCGGCACGTCCCGGCCGAACACCTTGGACAGGATGCTCTTGATCATCACCTTGCCGGCGGTGAAGGTAAAGTCCTTGTCCACCACCAGGGCCTCATACTGGAAGAAGGCCCGCTCGTGGCGCGCGTCGGTGGTCTCGTTGCGGTACACCCGTCCGGGGTACACGAAGCGGTAGGGGGGCTTGTGGGTCTGGAGATACCGCACGCTGCCGCCGGTGAGATGGGGCCGCAGGCACAGCCTGTCGCCGCCGTGGCCCTGGTCGTGACCGGCCAGCCAGTAGGTGTCCATGCTCTCCCTGGCGGGATGGTCCGGCGGGAAATTCAGCCGGTCGAAGCCGTAGAGCTCGCTGGTGATCTCCGGCTCCTCAAAAATCTCAAAGCCCATGGACCGGAAGGCGTCGTTCAGATCGTAGCACATCTGGGTGATGGGGTGCAGTCCGCCGCCGAGGGGCATGGTGCCCGGCACGGTGATGTCGAAGTCCTCCGCCACCTCGCTGGCCTTCATCTTCAGGCTGCTGCGCCGCTCATCCATCTGTGCCGTCAGCTTGCTCTTCACCTCGTTGACCATCCGGCCCATCTCCGGCCGCAGGGCCACGTCCACCTTGGGCAGCTCCTTCATCAGCGCCGTCAGGGGGCTCTGCTTGCCCAGCAGGAAGGCCTTCACGTCCTGCAGCTCCGCCTCGCTGGAAGCGGCCTCGATTTTGGCAAGGCCCTCCCGCAGCAGGGCGTCCAGCTTTTCTCTCATGGTTCGCTCCTCCTTATTGTAAAGGTAGTTAATGGGATAAAAAAACACCTTTCCTCCCACGTAAAAATGGGACGAAAGGCATTGACCTCCGTGGTACCACCCACATTCGCGGCACCGCCGCGCACTCGTTTGGCCCCATAACGGAGGCAGACCCGGCCGCGCATTTCCTCGCGGCAGCTCCCGGGCGAACACCGCACAGCCCCATGAGCCGGCTTTCAGCCGCTGACCGACTCTCTCTTGCTGGGGCCGCCGCTGCGGATTTTCCCGTTCATCGCTTTTCACTGAAGACTATTTATACCATATTTTTTCCGCCATGGCAAGGCTTTTTTGCGATTGACAGGGGTGCTATACTATAAAATAATGATGCACGCGGCAAAAAGAGGGGAGGGGAGCGCCATGACGGAGCTGACGGCGGCGTGGGTGAGGCAGCATTTGCCCCGCCGCGATCCGGAGGGCCACAAGGGCGACTTCGGCAAGGTGCTGTGCCTTTGCGGCAGCGTGGGCTATACCGGCGCCCCGGTTTTTGCCTCCCGTGCCGCCGTGCGTACCGGCTCGGGCCTGGTTTTTCTGGGCGTGCCGGAGCCTATCTGGCCCGTGGCGGCGGTGAAGTCCGACGAGGCCATGCCCTTCCCCCTGCCTGCTTCGGAGGGCAGGCTGTCCCTTGCCGCCGAAGGGGAGATTCGCCGCCGCCTGGCGCAGTGCGACGCCGCCCTCATAGGCTGCGGCCTGGGCCGGGGCGAGGCGGCGGACGCTCTGACCCGCCGCCTGCTGGACGCGGAAATTCCCCTGGTGCTGGATGCCGATGGCATAAACGCCCTGGCGGGACATATAGATGAGTTAGACAAGCGAAAGGGCCGCGTCACTGTGCTGACGCCCCATGCCGGGGAATTTGCCCGAGTGGGGGACTTGTCCCGCGGACGGGAGGCTTCCGCGTCGGCCTTCGCCCAAGCCCACGGCGTCACCCTGCTTCTCAAGGGCCATCGCACCGTCATCGCCGCCCCCGACGGCCGCCTGGCGGTGAATCCCACCGGCAACAGCGGCATGGCCAAGGGCGGCAGCGGCGACGTGCTTGCCGGCATGGTGGTAAGCCTGCTGGGCCAGGGCATGGCGCCCTTCGAGGCCGCCTGCTGCGCCGCGTATCTCCACGGCCTTGCCGGGGATCTGGCGGCGGCGGAGCTGACGGAGCGGGCCATGACGCCCTCGGATATGCTCCTGCGCATCGGCGGGGCCTTCCGGGCGGTGGAAGGGAAGTAACAGCCTCTCCCAGTAACCGCTGCTCCATTTCCTCTTCGGCGCTTTGCGGTCTTTTTACGCCACAATTTTGCCTCAAAATCTTGAAATACAAAAAGTATTTCTGCGATTTTTCACCTTCATTGTGACGCAAAAATCCTCACAAATCGCTCTTGCGGAAATGAATCATCGGTTACGCCAGAAGGAGGCAGTATGAAGCGTTTACATTTAATTGGTATCGTCCCCCTGCTGCTGTGTTGCCTTTCCGGCTGCGGCAGCGGCGTCAGCCGGGCCCAGTCCATCCAGGAGCAGTACAGCCGCCTGGCCACGGCGGAGATGGAGGCGGAGGTGGTGTGCCATTTAGGCGACGAGAGCCGCACCTACACCCTCTCCTGCACTCTGGACGGCGACACCGCCACCACGGCGGTGCTTGCCCCGGCGGAGCTGCAGGGCGTCACCGCCACCGTGTCCCCCGACGGCCTTTCCGTCACCTACGACGGCACCTCCCTCCCTGCGGGGGACCTGGAGGACGTGGCCCCGGCCAACTGCCTGCCCTATCTGTTCCACGCCCTGGGCAGCGGCTATCTTTTGGAGGAGAGCCGGGAGACATTGGGGGACGTGGCCTGCTATCGCCTGGCCTTGGATACCACCGCGCAGAGTGGCGACAAGGTGATCTGCACCGTCTGGATCGACGCCGACACCCTGGTGCCCCGGTACGCCGAGTGCAGCCGGGACGGTCAGACGTTTTTAACAGTACAAATGCTGGCCTTTTCCTGCACGGTGAGCCAGCCAACGGAGGAATAATATGGAATCGACACTGAAGAGAACCTGGGCCGAGGTGGATTTGGACGCCATCGCCCACAATTACGACGTGCTGCGCCGCCGCATGGGACAGAACGTGAAATTTCTCGGCGTGGTAAAGGCCGACGCCTACGGCCACGGCTCCGTGGCGGTGAGCCGGGTGCTGCAGGAGAAGGGGGCCGACTATCTGGCCGTCAGCTCCATGGACGAGGCCATGGAGCTGCGCAATAACGGCATCACCATGCCCATCCTCATCCTGGGCCACACCCCCAAGGAGCAGGTGGGCAGGCTCATTGACCTGCACATCACCCAGGCCGTCACCTGTCAGGCCAAGGCGGTGGAGTACAGCGCCGAGGCCGTCCGCCTGGGCGGCACGCTGCAGGTCCATATCAAGGTGGACACCGGCATGTCCCGCCTGGGCTATCTCTGCCAGGGCCCCCATTTCGATACCGGCGTGGACAGCATCTGCCGGGACTGCGCCCTGCCGGGGCTGCACGCCGAGGGCATCTTCACCCACTTCGCCGTGTCCGACGAGCCGGGGGAGGATTGCGAGGCGTATACCCGGGCGCAGTACGACCTGTTCTGCCGGGTCATCCGGGCGGTGGAGCAGCGCCTGGGCCACACCTTCGCCATCCGCCACTGCGCCAACTCCGGCGCCGTGGTAAATTACCCCGAAATGGCCCTGGATATGGTGCGCCCCGGCATATTGCTGTACGGCTGCGGTGACGGCGCTGCCGAGTTGGGTCTGCGCCCTGCCATGCGACTTAAAACCACCGTCAGCACCATCAAGACCTACGAGGCCGGCACCGCCGTCAGCTACGGCCGCATGTTCACCACGGAGCGCACCACCCGCATGGGCGTGCTGCCCTACGGCTATGCCGACGGCTTCTTCCGCAGCCTTTCCAGCCGCTGCGCCCTCATGAGCGCCGACGGCGCCGTGCCCCAGCGGGGCCGCATCTGCATGGATATGTGCATGGTGGACCTCACCGACGCCCCCCACGTCCAGGTGGGGGATGAGATCCAGATTTTCGGCCCGGAGAACCCGGTGGAAAACCTGGCGTCCATCGCCGGCACCATCCCCTACGAGCTGCTGTGCGCCGTCAGCAAGCGGGTGCCCCGGCTCTATCTCCGTGGCGGCAAAGTGGTGGAGCGTGAGCTGCTTCTCCGCTTCTGACCTTATAGACAGTCAAAAACCGGCGGGCCCAAAGGCCCGCCGGTTTCGTCAAATGAGCGTAGGTGGCCGCAGGCCGAAGCTGACGGCAATGGCGGCGTCCACCTTTTCCATCACGGCGCCGTCCACCTGGCCCATCCGCTCCCGCAGCCGCCGCTTATCCAGCGTGCGGATCTGTTCCAGCAGCACCACCGACTCCTTGGGCAGCCCGTAGCTCTGGGCCTTCAGGGAGATGTGGGTGGGCAGCTTGGCCTTGCCCAGCTGGGAGGTGATGGCCGCCGCGATCACGGTAGGGCTGTGGCGGTTGCCGGTGTCGTTCTGCACGATCAGCACAGGCCGTATCCCGCCCTGCTCGCTGCCCACCACCGGGCTCAGGTCGGCGTAGTATATTTCGCCGCGTTTCACATTTGTATCCACTGTATCCTTCACACTCCGCCGATGAGAAGTACCCGCTTGGTTCATTCAGGTCATTGGCATTTTGCCACGCCGCTGCCCGTTTTATACTCCGTCAGGAGTGGTTTTCTCCGCCCTGTACCATCCTATGAACGAAGCGTCGAAAGGGTGTGGCGCAAAAAGTCCCCATATTTTGCGTAAAAAGTGAAAAAAACACTACCACATCTTGACTTTTTGTGCTATAATTATGTCAACTAAGCGGGATTGCACCGCGGAATACGGAGGGTACAGAGATGAGATGTCCCTATTGTGGCTATAAAGAGAGCAAAGTGGTGGATTCCCGCCCCGCCGACGAGGGCGCCAGCATCCGCCGCCGCCGGGAGTGCCTCCAGTGCGAGAAGCGCTTCACCACCTATGAGACGGTGGAGAGCCTGCCCATGGTGGTCATCAAGAAGGATGGCAGCCGCCAGAGCTTTGACCGCAGCAAGGTGCTGCGTGGCATCCAGCGCTCCTGCGAGAAGCGGCCCGTGTCCGTGGCGGACATGGAGCGCATGGCCATGGAGATCGAGCAGGAGATCCAGAATTCCCTGGAGCGGGAGGTCAGCACCGATGTCATCGGCGAAAAGGTGATGGAAAAGCTGAAAACCGCCGACGAGGTGGCCTACGTCCGCTTCGCCTCCGTGTACCGCCAGTTCAAGGATATCAACACCTTCATGGCGGAGCTGAACAAGATTTTAGCGGAGAAGTAAGCCAATATATCAGATTGTCAAAAAAGCATTGCAGATTTCGCGCCCGCAGGCGCGAACCATTGAAATCCGAAAAAAGTGACGACATGTACCCCAAGGGCACTGGCTCCACCAACCGCTCATACTTCGCGGGGTGTCGCTGGCGCGCGTCACTTTTTTCACTTCTCAGGCTACGAAGTGTGCGAATAGTGCGCCAAAGGCGTACTATTCGTGCGCGCAGTAGACTGCAATCCTATTGTCAAAAAACGGCATAGCCGTTTTTTGACAGGCTCATAATATATTCTCCATGCTCAGCCGTTCCATGTCTGCGATATGCCCAAGCTGCATGGATAATCCCACCGCCGCGACGCGCAGCGCCGCGGCGTCTTTTTGCCCGCAGGCCACAAGGCAGCGCTGCAGCAGCTCCGCCGCCTTGTCGATCTCCGCGTGCTCCATCACCATGTGCAGCGGCCCCTGGGCCCTTTGCCAGTCCTGCTGCAAGTCTGTGAGCTGTGCCTCCGCCCGCCGCCAATGGCCGTGGGCGGCGCTGCTTTCCGCCTGAGCAAGCTGCTGCTGCCAGCCGTCACACCGCCGGTCAATGGCCGCTCCCGCCGCCAGACACACCGTAAACAGCACCGCCAGCACGGCGGCGGAGAGTCGCAGCGCTCTCATACCGCCCCCTCCTTTGCCACCAATGTCACCGCGCCGTCCTGCCCCACCGTCAGCAAAAATACGTCTTCCGTCCTGTCAAGCCCCTGGGCGGAGAGCTGCTGGCGCAGCCAGGCATCGTCCTTTCCCAGCCGTGCCAATGCCTTGGTCATCACCCGCCCGTCGTTGATGACCACCACCGGCAGAAACACGTCGTCCTCCACCGTCAGGCCCAGCTGCCTGGGCGTTACCCCCTGCTCCCGGGTGTAGGGCAGCACCGACAGGTGCCCCGTGGTCTCCAGCACGGCGTACTTCACCGCCTTCAAGTCCCCCACGCCCTGAGAGCGCAGCTCCTCCATCACCTCGTCCAGGGTCAGCCGGTTGCGCCGCATGGCGTCCTGACACAGCCTGCCCTCCCGTATGACGATGGCGGGCTCGCCGCACACCAGCGCCCGGAACCGCACGCTGCGCAGGTTCAGGCAGCTGAGCATGGTGCTCATGGCCAGCAGCGCGGCGATGGGGATGAGGCCGTTCACCAGCGGGATGCCGAAGTCCTGCATGGGCACCGCCGCCAGGTCGCTGATGAGCATGGTCAGCACCAGCTCAATGGGCTCCAGCTGCCCGATTTGCCGCTTGCCCGTCAGCCGCAGCCCTACGATCAGCACAGCGTACAGTATCACCGTCCGCACCAGCGCCGTTATCATGGCCAGCCCTCCTTTTTGGTGAAAAATCGTTCCTGTGGAGTATTTGCGCCACAGGGCAAAAATATGTGCCAACCGGGGTTTCTTTTTTCGGCGGCGTATGATAACATTATTCATTGGAACGAAACGAAGGAAAAGGAGTGGTGGTATGACCGACGCCCTGCTGCAAGACCTGCACGGCGTGAAAACCATGTCCATTGTGGGCATGTGCAAAAATGCGGGCAAAACCACGGTGCTGAACTGGTTTTTGCGCCACAGCCGCCGGGACAGTGTGCTGGGCCTGACCTCCATCGGCCGTGACGGCGAATCCACCGACGTGGTCACCGGCACGGAAAAGCCCAGCATCTACGTGCCCTCCGGCACGCTGATCGCCACCGCCAGGGATATGCTGCGGCTGTGCGACGTGACGAAGGAAATCGTCATGACCACCGGCATCCCCACCCCCATCGGCGAGGTGGTGATCCTCCGCGCCCGCAGCGACGGCTACGTCCAGCTTGCCGGTCCCTCCATCACCACCCAGCTCCAGACCGTGTCCCGGCACTTTTTCGACCTGGGGGCCTGCCAGTCCGTTATTGACGGCGCTCTGGGCCGCAAGAGCCTGGGGGCCCGGGCGGTGGCGGAGGGCGTCATCCTCTGCACCGGCGCCAGCTACAACATGAGCATGGAGAAGGTGGTGGCCGACACCGCCCACATCTACCGGCTGATGAATCTCCCCAAGGCGGAGACCATCCCGGCGGCAGGGGAGGGCCTGGGGGAGGACTTCAAGAAAAACGGCGAGGCCCTGGTCACCGGCGCCCTCACCGACACCATGGCGGTGCCGCTGCTGAAGAGCGGCGTGCTGCGCCGGGGCCGCATCGTGGTGCTGGATCCCAGTCGCGTGCTGCTCACCGCCGATACCCTGGACAAGCTGGCCCTGCGGGACGTTCACCTGGAAACGGCCCAGTCCGCCCGTACCCTGTGCGTCACCGTGAACCCTGTGTCCGCCTACGGCTGGCGGTTTGATAAAGACGCCTTTATGGCGGCCATGTCCGAGGCGGTGGATGCCCCGGTCATCAACGTGAAGGAGGAGCTTGCATGATTACCGTCACCTTTGACGAAAAAGTGAAAATCGGCCTGCAATACGCCCTGGAGACCCTCCACGGCTGCTCCCCCTTCGGCCAGGAGAAAATCCGGAAGCTGCGGTTTTACACCCCGGCGGAGCGCCGCGAGCTGGACGTGGAGCTGGGCAACGTGGCGCGCTGCGCCGAGGCCGCGGGAGAACTGAAGGATACCTATGATAAAATCATGGTGCTGCTGTGCCAGATCAAGGACATCCGCACCAGTCTCCGCCGCTGCCGTGACGGGGAGACCCCCGACCATGTGGAATTGTTTGAAATAAAGGGCTACCTCCAGCGGCTGGAGGGGCTGCGGCCCCTGTTCGCCCAGGCGGATGCCCTGGTGCATTTTGAGGATTTGTCCTTCCACGATCCCGCCCCCGCCCTGGCCATCCTGGACCCGGAGGGCACCGGCAGCCGGGGCTTCTACATCCCCGACAGCGCCACCGCCCGCCTGAAAGAGATCCGCCAGGCCAAGAAGGACGTGGAGGAGCACCTCTACCACGCCCGGACCGACGGGGAGAAGGACGACCTGCGCCTCAAACGCACCCGCATCTGCGCCGAGGAGGAGAGCGAGGAGATGAAGGTGCGGAAGGCTATGGGCGCGGCGCTTGCCCCTATGGCGGATGACCTGCTTGCCGACGCCGAGGCGGTAGGCCGCCTGGACTTCATGCTGCAAAAGGCCCTGTTCGCCGTGCGCTACGGCGGCGTCCGCCCCACCATTACGGAGACGGAGCTGACCCTCACCGATATGGTGAACCCGGAGCTGGTGGATCTGCTCTCGGAGCAGCACCGTGCCTTCGTGCCTGTGTCCGTGTCCCTGGACCAGGGCGCCACCGTCATCACCGGCGCCAACATGGGCGGCAAATCCGTGGCCATGAAGACCGTGGCCCTGAACGTGCTGCTGCTCCATGCCGGTTTCCTGGTGTGCGCCCGGGAGGCCCGCATGCCCCTGTTTCATACGGTGAAGATGCTCTTTGACGACCTCCAGTCCATCCAATCCGGCCTCAGCGGCTTCGGCAGCGAGATCGTCCAGTTTGAAAAGGCTTTGAACGAGGTGGAGCAGGGCTACTCCCTGTTCCTGCTGGACGAGTTCGCCCGGGGTACCAACCCCGACGAGGGCGCCGTCATCGTCCAGGCCGTCACCCGGTATTTGAACGACGTCCACGCCATCTCCCTGCTCACCACCCACTACGACAAGGTGGCCGACTGCGCCCGGGCCCACTATCAGATTATCGGACTCCGGGACGTGGACCCCCAGGCCATCCGCCGGGAACTGTCCGTCACCGGCGAGGACGGCGTGGCCGTCATCGCCCGCCACATGAACTACGGCCTCTACCGGGTGGAGGGCAAGTCCGACTGCCCCCGGGACGCCCTGAACATCTGCCGCATGCTCTCCCTCAAGCCGGAGATTTTAGACAAGATAGAGCAGAGCTATTGAGCCCCCTTCTGTGCAGATTGACATAATATTTCCCCTTTCGCCCCGCCTGGCGGGGCGAAATTTTTATTTGATTGCCAAAAAGTTATTAAGGCCAATCCGGGAAATCGCCTTGACAAAAGCGGGAAAAAAGCTATAATTTTGGGTGTAGACAATTCGATATATGCAATAGAGGCGCGGAGTGCAGGGTACCTGTCGGATGAGGTACGGCCCTTGATGGCCGGCAGGGAAGGGGCGCTCCGCCGAAGGGAGGCGGCGTGCCCGAGCCGCGTCCTTGGCAGCGCCGTGTAAGCGGCACTGTTGTCATGCCCTTTGTGACATGGAGCGCTATTGGTCATAGCAGTGACCGATGGCGCCCTTTTGTTATTTTTGACGGGGGTTCGTCAGTCCCTGTCGAAGCGTCAGCAACCATTTTGTCAGAATTTTTTAAGGAGGAAACTACTATGGAAAAGATGACATCCCTGCTGCGGCTGCGTATGAGCGCCAAGGACGCCCACTACGGCGGCAACCTGGTGGACGGCGCCCACATGGTGCACCTGTTCGGCGACGTGGCCACCGAGCTCCTCATCATGTGCGACGGCGATGAGGGCCTGTTCTGCGCTTACGACAACATCGAGTTCCTGGCGCCCGTCTATGCCGGCGACTACATCGAGGCCTACGGCGAGATCGAGAAGATCGGCAACACCTCCCGCACCATGAAGTTCGAGGCCCGCAAGGTCATCGTCTCCCGCCCCGACATCAGCGCCTCCGCCGCCGACGTTCTGGCCGAGCCCATCGTGGTCTGCCGCGCCCACGGCACCTGCGTCACCCCCAAGGACTGCCAGCGCAAGCCCATCGAGAAGTAAGGCAGGGCAGAGAGAATGGAGAAGCTGATTATCACCGCCGCCATCTGCGGCGCCGAGGTCACCAAGGCCTCCAACCCCGCCGTGCCCTACACTGTGGAGGAGATGGTCCGTGAGGCCAAGTCCGCCTACGAGGCCGGCGCAGCCATTCTGCACATCCACGTCCGCGAGGACGACGGCACCCCCACCCAGGACCGTGAGCGCTTCCGCGTGGTGATGGACGCCATCCGCAAGGAGCTGCCCGATGTCATCATGATCCCCTCCACCGGCGGCGCCACCGGCATGAGCCCCGAGGAGCGTCTGCAGCCCACCGAGCTGTTCCCCGAGATGGCCACTCTGGACTGCGGCACCTGCAACTTCGGCGACGAGATTTTCGACAACACCATGCCCACCATGCGGGCCTTCGGCAAGCGCATGATCGAGAACGGCATCAAGCCCGAGTATGAGTGCTTCGAGATCGGCCACCTGGATACCATTCTCACCATGGCCCGGAAGGGTGAGGTGCCCGGCGCCCCCATGCAGTTCAACTTCGTGCTGGGCGTCAACGGCTGCACCCCCGCCACCGTGGAGAACCTGTGGTTCCTGGTGAACAAGATCCCCGCCGGCTCCACCTGGACCGTCACCGGCGTGGGCCGCAGCGCCTGGACCATGGCCGCCGCCGGCATCGCCATGGGCGGCAACGTCCGCGTGGGCTTTGAGGACAACGTCTACCTGGGCAAGGGCCAGAAGGCCGCCTCCAACGGCGAGCTGGTGGCCAAGGTGGTGCGCCTGGCCAAGGAGCTGGGCCGCGAGATCGCCACCCCCGCCGAGGCCCGCGAGATTCTCTCCCTCAAGCCTCTGCAGTAAGTTGGTAAACACATTTATATAAAATCATTTTTAGGAGGAATATTACAATGGCTGAGCTGAAAGGCAACAAGTACGGCACCCACCGCGTGATCGAGCCCAAGGGCGTTCTGACCCAGGCTGCCTGGAAAATCGACAACGATATGTCCAAGGTCTACTCCAACGAGATCGTCTGCGACGTCACCTCCCTGAACATCGACTCCGCCTCCTTCACCCAGATCTCCGACGCCTGCGGCGGCGACGAGAAGAAGATCGGCGAGATGATTATGGGCATCGTGGCCGAGCGCGGCAAGCAGCAGAACCCCGTCACCGGTTCCGGCGGCATGTTCAAGGGCGTTGTGGCCCACATCGGCGAGGACCTGAAGAAGAAGCCCGGCTTCGATCTGAAGGAAGGCGACAAGATCGTCTCCCTGGTGTCCCTGTCCATGACCCCCCTGAAGATTGACAAGATCCTGGCCATCCACAAGGAGATCGACCGTGTGGACATCATCGGCAAGGCCATCCTGTTCGAGTCCGCCCTGTACTGCAAGATGCCCGAGGATATGTCCGAGCCTCTGGCCCTGGCCGCTCTGGACGTGGCCGGCGCTCCCGCCCAGGCCCGCAAGCTGCCCCACGAGGGCGACAACGTCCTGATTCTGGGCGCCAACGGCAAGTCCGGCGTGCTGTGCGGCTGGGAGGCCATGAAGAAGGTGGGCCCCAACGGCAAGGTGGTGGGCGTTGTCCGCAACCCCAAGCAGGTTCCCGCTCTGCTGGAGCTGGGCGTGTACACCGACGTCATCGTGGCCGACTGCACCAAGCCCGTTGAGGTCATGGAGGAGGCCCTGAAGGTCACCGGCGGCAAGGAGTACGACCTGTCCATCTGCTGCGTCAACATCGAGTCCTGCGAGATGTCCGCCATCCTGCCCGTCCGCGACGACGGCCTGGTGTACTTCTTCTCCATGGCCACCTCCTTCACCAAGGCGGCCCTGGGCGCCGAGGGCATCGGCAAGGACGTGACCATGATCGTGGGCAACGGCTACACCAAGAACCACGCCCAGATCACCCTGGACGTGCTGCGTGAGAATCCCAAGCTGCGCAAGCTGTTCGACGAGAAGTATTGCTGAGTAAACTGCGCCCGGGGCGGCCGCCCCGCCGTCCCGGGCCTGCCGTACCTATCCCACTCACATGATTCATTTTAAGGAGAAGTGATTATGAAGACTCGTAACGGTCTGTTTGCTGATGTTCCCGAAGAGCTGTGGAACGACTGGCATTGGCAGGTGGACAACCGCGCTGAGACGGTTGAGGACCTGAAGAAGTACATGACCCTGACCCCCGATGAGGAAGAGGGCGTCCGCAAGACCCTGGGCAAGCTGCGCATGGCTGTCACGCCTTACTATCTGTCCCTCATCGACCTGGACGATCCCTTCGATCCCATCCGCAAGATGGCCATTCCCCGTGCCGAGGAGCTGGATTATGCCGACTATGAGGACGCCGACCCCCTCCACGAGGATACCGACTCTCCCACCCCCGGCCTGACCCACCGCTATCCCGACCGTGTTCTGCTCCTCATCACCGACCAGTGCTCCATGTACTGCCGCCACTGCACCCGTCGCCGCTTCGCCGGTCAGAACGACTGCGAGGTGCCCATGCAGCAGATCGACAAGTGCATCGAGTACGTGGCCAACCATCCCGAGGTCCGCGACGTGCTGCTCTCCGGCGGTGACGCCCTGATGGTCTCCGATGAGACGCTGGAGTACATCATCAGCAAGGTTCGCGCCATCCCCCACGTGGAGATCGTTCGCCTGGGCTCCCGCACCCCCGTGGTGTGTCCCCAGCGTATCACCCCCGAGCTGTGCAACATGCTGAAGAAGTATCACCCCATCTGGCTCAACACCCACTTCAACACCCCCAAGGAGTTCTCTCCCGAATCCGCCAAGGCCTGCGCCATGCTGGCTGACGCCGGTATCCCTCTGGGTAACCAGTCCGTGCTGCTGGCCGGCGTCAACGACTGCACCCACGTGATGATGGAGCTGGTCCACGGCCTGGTGCAGATGCGCGTCCGTCCCTACTACATCTACGCCTGCGATCCCTCCCTGGGCCTGAGCCACTTCCGCACTCCCGTGTCCAAGGGCATCGAGATCATGGAGGCCCTCCGCGGCCATACCTCCGGCTACTGCATCCCCACCTTCGTGGTGGACGCCCCCGGCGGCGGCGGCAAGACCCCCGTTATGCCCAACTACCTCATCTCCCAGACACCGCGCAAGGTGATCCTGCGCAACTTCGAGGGCGTCATCACCTCCTACACCGAGCCTGCCAACTATGTCCAGAACTGCCACTGCGACGTCTGCACCGGCAAGAAGAAGGTGGACAAGACCGGCGTGGCCTGGGTGGCCGAGGGCACGCTGCAGCGCTACTTGGAGCCCACCAAGCTGCTGCGTAACGAGCGTCACGTCAAGCACTAAGCGATTTCTTATGCCGACGGCGGGCCGTCTTTCTCCGGCCCGCCGCCGCGCTGCCATTTCGACATTATATAAAGAGGTAACACTATGGAAAGCAAACTCGGCTTGAATTTTGATCTGGTCAATCAGGCCCGGGCCTCCGCCGCCAAGATTGCGGACGATACCCAGCGCTTCATCGACCAGCACACCACCGTCACGGTGGAGCGCGCCGTTTGCCGTCTGCTGGGTATCGATGGCGTCAACGATATGGACGTCCCCATGCCCAACGTGCTGGTGGATCACCTGATGGCCAACGGCCTGCTGCCCCTGGGCGCCGCCTGGACCATCGGTAACGCCATCATCGAGACCGGCAAGGACCCCCAGGGCGTGGCAGAGGCCATCGACGCCGGCGATGTGGACCTGAGCAAGGTCCCCGCCCATTCCGACGCGGAGATTCGCGCCGCCATTAAGCCCTATGTGGACAAGACCATTGAGCGCATAAAGGGCAACGTGGCCAAGCGCAACGAGTTCCTGAACCGCTTCGGCGACAAGGAGGGCCCCTATCTCTATATCATCGTGGCCACCGGCAATATCTACGAGGATATCATCCAGGCCAAGGCCGGCGCCAAGCAGGGCGCCGACATCATCGCCGTCATCCGCACCACCGGCCAGTCCCTGCTGGACTACGTGCCCTACGGCGCCACCACCGAGGGCTTCGGC
>JAFPXK010000090.1 GCA_017412585.1 Oscillospiraceae bacterium | reverse complement strand
GCTGAATCTCCTCGCTGCGGCCGATGACCGGGTCCAGCTTGCCCTCACGGGCGGCGGCGGTGAGGTCGCGGGTGAACTCCTCCATGGTTTTGCCGCTCTTCTTGTCCCGGGGGGCGGCGTTGGCCGCGGCGGCGGGGGCGGGAGCGGCCTCCGCCATCTTGCGGCGCACTGCGGCGGAGAGCTGGCGGGGGTCGATGCCCACGGTGCGCAGGATGCGCAGGGCGGTGTTGCTGCCCTCCCGCAGCAGGCCCAGGAGCAGATGGGGGGTGTCGATGGCGCCCTGGCCGCCGGCCTCACCGGCAGCCAGCTCCAGCGCCGTGCGGCACCGGGGCGTCAGGCTCTGGGGATCGGCCCCGGACAGGCCGCGGCCCATGACCCGCTGCAAAATATCGGTGACCATCTCCTCACGGAGACCCTGCTCCTGCAGGGCCCGGGAAGCCACGCCGCCCTCCTGCCGCAGCAGGCCCAGGAGCAGGTGCTCGGTGCCGATGTAGCTATGGCCCAGTTCAGCGGCCGCCTGGTGGGCGTACTCCACGGCGGTCTGGGCCTCGGGGGTGAAACGAATATCAGACATAAGGGAAACCTCCTTTTTCGGGGTGAATATTCATTATAATAAGACGGCTTGCGCCCTTCGGCGCGAAATCTGCGTTGCTTTCAGGCGCGAAATCTGCCATGCTTTCAGGCGCGGAATCCGCGGTGCTTTATACAATATTAATTAGTCTGGGGAAGCTGCTTCAGCTCATCACGCAGCCGGGCGGCGGACTCGTAATCCTCCCGCTCCACGGCGTCCTTGAGCTGGGATTCCAGGGCGTTGCGGCGGCACTCATTTTGCAGCTTTTCCCGCTCGGCGCCGGTGAGCAAATCGTCGCTTCTCTGGGGCTGGGCGGGGGTGTCGGGCTCGTCGGGGGCGGGGAACTCCCCCAGCAGCCCCTGTCCCATGGTGCCGAAGAAGGGCTCCAGCAGGGAGAAGGGGCGGGTGAAAAAGCCATCGTCCCACAGCGAGGTGCGGCCTGCCACGCCCGTGGCACGGGCGCAGGCGGGGCACAGATGGCTCTGGGTGATGCGGCCGTTGACATTGGAGCGGACAAAGTAGGTGGCCTCGTTGCGGCCACAGCGTTCACACTTCATAAGAATAGCCTCCTTTTCGTCAAATCAAACCAGATGGATGAGAACCTGCTTGAACACGTCGGCCCGGATGGCGCCCCGGCTCTCACGGGGGGCGGCGCGCAGAGCGGCGTCGCTGACGGCGGACAGCAGCGTGCGGCCCGCCTCCAGGGAAATGGCGCCGTTATCCACCAGATTCCGGGCAATGGCCCGGGCCGAGGGCAGGTCCAGGGTGTCGCCCAGGGAGTTGATGACATGCATCAAAAGGGTCTCCCTGTCCACCCGGACCCGAGTGATGCGGATGTACCCGCCCCCGCCCCGGCGGCTCTCCACGATGTAGCCCTGCTCCGGGGAGAAGCGGGTGGACATGACGTAGTTGATCTGGCTGGGCACACAGTTGAACCGCTGGGCCAGGTCGCTGCGCTGCAGCTCCAGCACGCCGTCGCTGTCCTCCAATGCCTCCTGGATGAAGCCGGCAATCAAATCGGAAATACCCATGGCGTCCTCCTCCGTCAAATTTGACTTTGACTTTCTTTGATGTTTGACTGTATCATACCACTATTAGGCCAAAAGTCAAGGGGTGAATTTTGACTTTCTTTGACCAAAATGAAAACAATTTGTGAACTGTTGGCGAAATTATACGATGGGTAATCATTTTGGGCGAAAAAAGAGCGCCGCTGCCGCGGCGCTCTTTTTACCATGCAGTACAGTCAGATACCTAATTTCTCTAATGCCGCCAGCTTCAGGCAGTTGCAGAAGATGGCCACGGCCTGCTCCAGCTCGCTGACGGGGGGCAGGGACGGGGCGATGCGGATGTTGGAATCGTTGGGGTCCACGCCGTAGGGGAAGGTGGCGCCGGCGCCGGTCATGGTGACGCCCGCCTCCTTGCACAGGGCCAGGGTGCGTTTGGCGGTGCCGGGCATGGCGTTGAGGGACACGAAGTAGCCGCCCACGGGGCGCTGCCACTGGGCGATGCCCAGGGGGGCGATCTCCCGGTCCAGGGCCTCCAGCACGGCGTGGAACTTGGGGCCGAGGATGGCGGCGTGGCGGCGCATGAGGGCCAGGGTGTTGGCCTTGTCCTTTAAGTAGCGGACGTGGCGGAGCTGATTCACCTTGTCGTAGCTGATGATCTGGACGTTGATGATGGGCAGCAGGTAGGCAAGGTTTGCCTCGCTGGTGGCCATGACGCCCACGCCCGCGCCGGGGAAGGTGACTTTGGACGTGCTGGCGAATTCCCACACCATATCGCCGTTGCCCTGCTCCGCGCACAGGCGGAGGATGTCGGGGAAGGGGCGGTAGTCGCAGGCAAACTCATGGATGCAGTAGGCGTTGTCCCACATGAGCATGAAGTCCGGGGCGGCGGGGCGCATGGCGGCGATGCGACGGAGGGTATCGTCGCTGTACACGATGCCGTCGGGGTTGGAGTATTTGGGCACGCACCACATACCCTTCACCGCCGGGTCACGGATCAGGTCCTCCACCATGTCCATATCCGGGCCGGTGGGGGTCATGGGAATGGTGATCATCTCCATGCCGAAGTTCTGGCTGATCTTGAAATGGCGGTCGTAGCCGGGGGCGGGACACAGCCACTTCACCTTGTCCAGGCGGCTCCAGGGCTGGGGGGAGTGGAGATTGCCGTTGGAATAGGCCCGGGCGATGGCGTCGTACATGAGCTGCAAGCTGGCGCTGCCGCCTACGAACACCTGCTCGGGCTTACAGTCCAGAATCTCGGCAAACAGCCGCTTGGCGGCGGGGATGCCGTCCACGTTGCCGTAGTTGCGCACGTCGATGCCGTCGGAGATAAAGTCCTCCGGCTTTTGCAGCACGCCGCAGATGTCGGTGACCAGGTCAAGCTGCTCGCGGCCCGGCTTGCCACGGGCCATGTTCAGGGACAGGCCCAGGGCCTTCTGGGCCTCAAAGTCCGCCTTGACGCGCTGGTACTCCGCCTGCCGCTCCGGCAGGGTCATGTCACGATACTGTTTCATGTGGCGCCTCCTCCTAAAATAGATTGTATACAGTATACCACAGCCTGTGGCCGGATTCAACGGGGGAAAGCCTCTCCCCCGGCCTAAAACTCCCGCAGCACCAGGTCGGTGGTGCCCTCGTTGATGGGCACCATGCGGCGGCAGCGGGCGGCGTACTCGGCGCGGATCATGTCCCGCAGGGCGGTGCCGCCGTGGTAGCCGTGGATGAGGCGGAGGCGGTAGGTGCCCGCCCTGGCCCGGCGCAGGGCGGCGTCGATGGCCGCCTTTGCCTGGTACGTATTTTTGCCGTGCAGATCCAGGGTGACGATGCCCTCCATACTCCCGCCTCCTTTTTCTGCTATTTTATGACAAAACATTTGCACACGCAAGGCTCGCGTGATATAATGTCGAAAAATTTCTGTCATAAGGAGGCATTATGCGTATTCTGGTGTTATCTGATTCCCACGGCGCGGTGGAAAACATGGCAAGATGCGTGGATTTGGTGGAGCCCAATCACATTCTCCACCTGGGGGACTGCCTCCGGGACGCCGAGGCGCTGCACCGGCTCTATCCCCATATCCCGCTGGACGCCGTGGCCGGCAACTGCGACTGGGCCCTGGACGCCCCCACGGAGCGGCTGCTGGAATTTGCCGGGCACCGGATACTGATGATGCACGGCCACACCCACGGCGACGTGAAGCACAGCGACATGGCCTCCCGCTACGCCGCGGCGGAGGCGGGGGCGGAGGTGCTGCTCTACGGCCACACCCACAGCCCGCTGGTGGACAAGGCGGGGGAGCTGTGGGTGATGAATCCGGGCACCTGCGAATACGGCGCCAAGCTGACCTACGGCGTCATCACCGCCACCCGGGACGCCCTGGAATGCGCCACATACCGGCTGTAAAGGAGAAGCCCATGCTGTACATCGGATGCCATCTCTCCTCCTCCGACGGCTTTCTGGCCATGGGGAAGACCGCCTTGACGCTGGGGGGCAACACCTTCCAGTTTTTCACCCGGAACCCACGGGGCAGTAAAGCCAAAGCCATTGACAGCGCCGACGCGGCGGCCTTTCGCGCCCTGGCGGCGGAACATGGCTTCGGCACCATCGTGGCCCACGCGCCCTACACCATCAACCCCTGCTCCAAGGACCAGCACACCCGGGAGTTTGCCCGGATGACCCTGGCGGACGACCTGCAGCGGATGGAATATATCCCCGGCAACGTGTACAATTTCCACCCCGGCAGCCACACCGGCCAGGGGGTGGAGACGGGCATCGCCCAGATCGCCGAAACGCTGAACGCCATCCTGAGGCCGGACCTGCGCACCACCGTGCTGCTGGAGACTATGGCGGGCAAGGGCAGCGAGGTGGGCAGCCGGTTCGAGGAGCTGCGGGAGATACTGGACCGGGTGACGCTGACGGACAAGATGGGCGTGTGCCTGGACACCTGCCACGTGTCCGACGCGGGGTACGACATTGCCGGGGATATTGACGGCGTGCTGACGGAATTTGACAAAATCATCGGCCTGCACCGGCTGCGGGCCGTACACCTCAACGACAGCCTCAACCCGGTGGGCGCCCACAAGGACCGCCACGCCCCCATCGGGGCGGGGTATCTGGGCATAGACGCCTTTCGCCGCATCGTCAGCCACCCGGCGCTGCAGGGGCTGCCCATGGTGCTGGAGACCCCCAACGACCTGCCGGGCTACGCACGGGAGATCGCCCTGCTGCGGCGGCTCCACGGGGAATGAGCGAGCCCTGAATCATTGTAAAAAACGCCCCCGGCGCTGCCTTTTCGGTAAGCGCCGGGGGCGTATCGTTATGTTTCGGGAATTACTCCATGGAGATGATGTAGTAGTACACCGGCTGGCCGCCCCGAACGGAGGCTACCTCGGCGCCGGACTTCTCGGCAAACAGCTCCTCGGCGGCCGCGGCATCGGCGTCGGATACGCCGTCACCGGCGTAGATGTTGATGTACTCCTTCTCCCCCGCCTTGGCGTAGGCCGCCAGCTTTTCCAGCAGGGCGTTCAGGTCACGGTCGGTGTCGAACAGCTTGCCGTCGATGAGGGCCAGATAGTCCCCCTCGGTGATGGCGAAGCCGTCAAACTCGCTGTCGCGGGCGGCGTAGGTGATCTGGGCGGTGGACACATTGGCGGCGGCCTCGGTGAGCACTGCCGTGACGCTGTCCACGTCCTCGTCCTCGGGGTCCAGGGCCATCATGGCAGTGATGCCCTGGGGCACGGTGGCGGTGGGGATGACCACCACCTGCTTCTCCGTCAGGCCCTGGCACTGCTGGGCCGCCATGATGATGTTCTTATTGTTGGGCAGCACGAACACCACCTCGCTGGGGGTGCGGTTCACCTCCGCCAGAATGGCCTCGGTGGAGGGGTTCATGGTCTGGCCGCCGGACACGATGGTGTCCACGCCCAGGGCGCGGAAGGTGTCGGCGATGCCGTCGCCGGCGCAGACGGCCAGGAAGCCGATCTTCTTCTCCGCCGGGGCGAAGGTTACCTCATTCTCGTCCTGCATCTCATCCTCATCCTCCAGGTCGTCGGCGCTGATGGTCTTGCGGCCGGCGGCCACGTCCTGGGCCTGGATGCGCATGTTCTCGATTTTGGCCACTTCCAGATCGCCGTACTTCTGGGCCTCATTGAGGGCGTTGCCGGGGATGTCGGTGTGGACGTGGACCTTGAAGGCGTCGTCGTCCTCACCGATGACCAGGCTGTCGCCGATGGAGGTGAGGTACAGCCGCAGGGGCTGGAGGTCCACAGGGCCCTTCTTGCGGACGATGAACACCGTGTCGAAGG
This sequence comes from Oscillospiraceae bacterium, assembly GCA_017412585.1. GTDB lineage: Bacteria > Bacillota > Clostridia > Oscillospirales > Oscillospiraceae > Vescimonas. Next base: position 18,820 of record JAFPXK010000090.1, on the reverse strand, counting down.
TGAAGGTGATGTCCTCCTCGCTGAGGGCGTCGAAGTCGGCCCGGGTGCGGCTCTCGGAGCCGTTCAGCTCCGGCATGGGCTCGCCCTTGAGGCAGCGCAGCATACCCTCTAAAATCACCAGATAGCCCTTGCCGCCGGCGTCTACCACGCCGGCCTTTTTCAGCACCGGGTTCATCTCAATGGTCTCGGCCAGGGTGGTCTCGCCGGCGCGAATGGCCTGCTCCAGCACGTAGATGGGGTCGTTGTGCTCGGTGGCGGCCTCCACGGCACGGGCGGCAGCCAGGCGGGACACGGTGAGCACCGTGCCCTCGGCGGGCTTCATCACGGCGCCGTAGGCGGTGGTGACGCCCTCGCTCATGGCGGCGGCAAGCTGCTTGCCGTCGGCGCTCTGGAGGCCCTTGAGCACCTTGCTCATGCCCCGGAACAGCAGGGACAGAATGACGCCGGAGTTGCCCCGGGCGCCCCGCAGCAGGCCGCTGGCGGTGATTTTGGCGGCCTCGTCCACCGTGGCGGGGTCGTGCTTTTTCAGCTCGTCCACGGCGGTGGAGATGGTGAGGCTCATGTTGGTGCCGGTGTCGCCATCGGGCACGGGGAACACGTTGAGATCGTTGATCTCCTGCTTCTGGGCGGCGATGCACGCCGCGCCGAACAGCACCATCTGCTTAAAGGTGCTGCCGTTTACGGTTTCAATCATGACGCTGCGCTCCTCCTGTTAGCCGATATTGACGGAGTCCACGCAGACGTTTACGTCCCGTACCTCCACGCCGGTGTTCTGGGAGACCATGTATTTGACCTCTTTCATAATGGACCGGCAGACGGTGGTGATATTGACGCCGTTCTCCACCACGATGTGGAGCTCAATGGTGACGGTGTTATCGTCGTTATAAAAAACCTTGACGCCCTTGCTCATGCTCTGGGGCTGCAGCAGGTGTACCAGACCGTCGGACACGCTGCGATAGGCCATGCCCTTCACGCCGAAGCAGTTGGTGGCAGCGGCGCCGGTGATGGTGGTGAGAACGGCGTTGGAAATGGTGATCTCGCCGCGCTCGGTGGGAACCTTTATCATAGTCAACTTCCTTTCTCCGCGGAGATGGGGGGAAACTGTCTTCACGCAATGTGACAGTTTATTATACACGCATTCCTTTGGAAAAACAAGAGCGAAATCCGCCTTATTTCAGTCCTTCCAGCGTCCGGCACACCAGGTCGTAGAGCCGCGCCACGGAGGCCACCCCCAGCCGCTCCTGGCAGGTGTGGATGTGGCGCAGGTCGGGGCCGATGGAAACGGCGTCCAGCCGGGGAAGCTTGCCGATGAAGAGGCCGCACTCCAGCCCGGCGTGGATGGTCTCGATGACGGGCTCCCGGCCCGTCTGCTGCCGGTAGGCGGCGGTGAGGGCGTCACGCAGGGGGCTTTGGCGGCGGAACTGCCAGCCGGGATAGTCGCCGTGGGTGGTGACGGTGCCGCCGGAGAGGGCCAGGAGGGCGGTGAGCTTATGCAGCAGCCACTGCTTCTGGCTCTCCACGCCGGAGCGGATGGAAAAGCTGGCCTCCGCCCCCCGGTCATCCAGCCGCAGCACCCCCATGTTCAGGGAGGTCTGCACCAGGCCGGGCACGTCCCGGCTCATGGCCTGGACGCCCTGGGGCAGGGCGAAGAAGCAGCGGAGAATCCGCAGCGTGTCCGCCGCTGTCAGGGCCTTGTCCGCGGCTGCGGCGGCGCAGGTCAGGGACAGGCCGGGCTCGGTGACGGCAAACTCGTTTTGCAGCGTCTCCTGCCAGGCGGCGATAAAGCTAGGAAAGTCGGCGGCGGCGCTGTGGGGCACCAACACGGTGGCGGCGGCGTGGAGACAGATGGCGTTGTCCACCTTGCCGCCCTCCATGGCGGCCAGGCGCAGGCCGGGGAACTGCTCCGCCCCGGCGCACAGCACCCGGAGGATGCCCTCGTTGGCGCTGAGGCGGCCCTTGTCGATCTCCGTGCCGGAGTGGCCGCCGGTGAGGCCGGAGAGGGTGAGGGTAAAGGCGTCGCCGTCGGCGTCGGTGGGGTTGGCGTCTATGCGGCAGTCGGCCCGCATGCCGCCGGCGCAGCCCACGGTGAACACGCCCTCGGCCTCGCTGTCCAGATTCAGCAGCATTTCCGCCTGCAAATCCCCGCAGTCCAGCCCCGCGGCGCCGTACATCCCCGTCTCCTCGTCCACGGTGAACACCGCCTCGATGGGGCCGTGGGCCAGGGTATCGTCCGCCAGAATGGCCAGGATCATGGCAACGGCGATGCCGTCGTCGCCCCCCAGGGTGGTGCCGTCGGCCCAGACCCATTCCCCGTCGGTGCGGACGTCCAGGCCCTCCCGGGCCATGTCCTTTTTACAGTCGGGGGCCTTGGCGCACACCATGTCCATGTGGCCCTGGAGCATCACCACCGGGGCCTTTTCATAGCCGGGGGAGGCGTCCTTCCAGATGACCACGTTGTTCAGCTCGTCCTGGCGATACCGCAGGCCCAGCTCCCGGGCAAAGGACACGCACAGGTCGCTGATCTGCCTGGTGTTGCCGCTGCCGTGGGGCACGGCACACAGGGCCTCAAAATAATCAAATACCGCCTTGGGCGACAGATTGGATAACACTCCCATGATAGAATCCTCCTTATGCATTCAGCAGCATGTCAATGGCGGTGCGCAGCGAGTCCTCCTCCACCGCGCCCACCTGATAGGCGAACACCTTGCCCTCCGCGTCCACCAGGGCGGTGACGGGGATGGCGTTGATGCCGTAGGCCGCGGCGCCGCTGCCGTCGCTGTCCACGTAAACGGGGAAGGTGTAGCCGCCCTCGGCGATGAAGGATTCCACCTCGTCCACCGATTCGCCGCCGCACTCCACCATTAAGAACACCACGTCGTCGCCGTACTGCTGCCAGGCGTTTTCAAAGCCGGGCAGCTCCTGGCGGCAGGGCGGGCACCAGGTGGCCCAGAAGTTGATGACCACAGGCTTGCCGGCATAGTCCGACAGCCGAACCGCCTCCCCGGTGAGGGTGTAGGCGGTGAAATCCGGGGCGGTGTAGTCCTCTGCGGTCTCCCCGGTTTCCCCGGTCTCCCCGGTCTCCGCCGGAGCGGTGTCCGGGGCAGTCTCCGCCGCGTCCGTCATGGGCACGATCTCCTGCACGCCGTCGGGACTTGAAATGGTGCCGCCCCGATGGGTGGACAGATACCGATACCCCACGAAGGCCAGGGCCAGCACGGCCACCAGCGCCAGGGCGATGCCGATTGTCTTTTTCATGCAAAAACCTCCATTATATCAGAGCCGTCAGCAGCCGGTGGAGCACCCCGGTGGCCATCAGCGCACCCAGCACCATGAGCCCCACGCCGCAGACGGTATTGATGATACGATAATGGGTCTTCACCCAGTCGAAGGCACCCTTGAGCTGCTGCAGCAGCGCCGCCGACAGCAAAAAGGGCACCCCCAGGCCCAGGGAGTACACCACCAGCAGCACGCCGCCCTTGACGGCGCCGCCGGCGGTGGAGGCCAGCATCAGCGCCGAGCCTAAAAACGCCCCCACGCAGGGCGTGAGGCTGACGGAGTACACCACGCCGAACGCGAAGGCCGCGGCGCCGCTCTCCATCCTCCGCCCGGCGGCCATGCCCTTGAATATGGGCAGGGGGATGACCTCCAGATAGCCCAGGCCCAGCAGGGCCACGATGAGGCCGCAGACGATGTTCAAGACCTGCCGGTAGCGGGCCAGGGCGGCCCCCACCGTGCCGGCGAACACCCCCAGCACCGTGAACACCACCGTAAAACCCGCCACGAAGCAGGCGGCCCGCAGCAGCGTGCCCCGCTTCTCCCCGGCGGCGAAATAGCTGACGTACAGCGGCAGCAGCGGCAGCATGCAGGGGGAGATAAAGGACACCACGCCCTCCAAAAAAGTGATGACGTATTCCATTGTGCCTCCTCCCTGCCGCCTTACGCTGCGGCGGCGCCATAGTAAAGCAGTATATAGTATACCAAAAAAACATGCCGCTCACAAGGCCAAAGGGCCATAATTCCCGATTATTTCACAAATGCAGAGGGAAATCATTACCAGCGCCGGGCGTGTATATCTCCGCCGGGGCGGCGCAAAATAGGCTTGCGATAACCCAAAGAGCGAATCGCGCAACGAATCGGAAAGGAGAAACGACAATGTCTGCTAAGAATACCAACAAGCTGAACGTCCCTGAGGCCCGCGCCGCTATGGACCGCTTCAAGATGGAGGCTGCCCGCGACATGGGCGTGAACCTGAAGGACGGCTACAACGGCGACCTGACCTCCCGTGAGGCCGGCAGCGTCGGCGGCCAGATGGTCAAGAAGATGATCGAGTCCTACGAGAAGGGTCTGTAAGACGGCTGTATCGTAGCTCCGGAAAAAGCGGTGTGCGTTGCACGCCGCTTTTTTCTTATGCCAAAACGGCAACGCCGCTTTGGCATACTCTTCTTGCAGCCCCCTCCGCGCACTCGCATTCGCTCGCACACTGCGCGGGCTGAGAAGTAAAGTTTCCGACGCGCATGGGGGATTGTGAAGGGGGACGGGAGTCCCCCTTCACGTGAAATCCATGCAAATGCAGGAGCATGCTTGCATGCTCCTGCATTTACGCTTCAAGCTGTCGACACTTTGTCGACAGCTTGAAGCGGTGTGCGTTGCACGCCGCTTTTTTCTATGCTATACTATAAGCCGTGATTCGGAAAATATCCGTCAGGGGAGGCTGCGCCATGCATTTTTTTGACCACCTGCACACCGTCAACCGGCACCGCCGCCTGGTGCGGAAATACTGCTTCCGCCTGGGCCTCTACTGGCAGGGGCTGACCCACGACCTGTCCAAATACAGCCCCTATGAGTTCTTTCGGGGCGTGAAATACTACCAGGGCTACCGCAGCCCCAACGACGCCGAGCGCATCGCCACCGGCGTCAGCCTGGCCTGGCTCCACCACAAGGGCCGCAACCGCCACCACTATGAATACTGGATCGACTACTGCATCGACCCCGTGGACGGCCGCGTTACCACCGGCGGCAACAAGATGCCCAAAAAATACGTGGCGGAGATGGTGTGTGACCGCATCGCCGCCTGCCGGGTCTACCAGGGGGACAAATACACCCCCGCCTCCCCCTACGACTACTACCAGCGCAGCAAGGGCAGCATTCTCATCCATCCCGACACCAGCGACCTGCTGGACCGGTGGCTGCTTTTGCTGAAAGACAAGGCCGAGGATGAGGCTCTGGCCCAAATCCGGGCCGAGCTGTGGGATAAGAATTTCCCCTATTGACATTGTGAATAAGTAAACGACCCATTTTTATGGATTTGCCTTGCTTTTTCTTACAGCGGAGGGTAAAATATCCGTTGGAACATTGATAAGTGAGGAATCATCAACATGGATCACCACCCCTACAAGACCAGAGAGGGCGGCGCCACGGTGACGGTATTCGTGCCCTACGACTGCCAGAACCACTGCCCTTTCTGCATCAATAAGCAGGAATACGCCGATTGCTCCGGCTTCAGCCTGGCGAAAATCATCGACAGCATCCGCACCATGGACGCCATCACCCCCCGGTGCGACTTCGTGTTCACCGGCGGCGAGCCCCTGGCGGACCTGGACGCCCTGCAGCAGATGCTGGACGCCATCCCCGCCACCCACAAGGTCTACGTCAACACCACCTTCCCCGTGCAGGCGCACACCTCGCCGGAGGAGATGATCGCCTTCACGGAGCGGAACCGGGACAAAATCACCTGCATGAACATCTCCCGCCACCTGCAGAAGTACGTGGAGGAGGGTCCCGACGCGCTGCTGGGCCGTATCGCCTGCCCTACCCGGATCAACTGCGTGCTGTACCGCAACTATCCGGCCCATCGGCTGGTGGACTACGTGGAGCGGTTTTTGCCCTACGGCATCCCCATCCAGTTCCGCTACGACTACACCGCCACCACGCCGGAGAACCTGTATGAGGAGGAAAACGACAAAATCCTCCAGGATCTGCGCCGCCTGTTCACCTACAAGGGGCTGGACGGCTGCCGTATGCGCAACGGCTTCCACTTCCAGTACAAGGGCCTCCACATGACCTACCACAAGACGCTGCCCTACTCCACCATCGTGGAGACGGACGAAAACGGCGTCACCTACGACATCCTCTACGACATCCTCATCAAGCAGAACGGCGACATCCACAGCGACTGGACCGGCGTAAAGATGGACGTGGAGGGCTACCGCCACGTGGTGTACGAGCCCTATGATTTGCACGTCATCAACGGCACCGTGGATTTTTGAGGTTATCAGACACAAAGCAATGGCCACCCGAAACCGGGTGGCCATTGGTTATTCATGGGAGGACAGGTCGATTTTTCCGTGCTCGACCTCAAACTGCCTGATATGCTTGCGTATCAGCTGCTCCAGCTCTTTATTCTTGGTGCGGCCCTCATAGGCGGCCACATAGCCCAGCTTGTCCAGCAGCTCCTGGGAGACGCGCAGCGTAAAGTGACTTAACGAATCCGCCATTGTGACACCTCCACGACGTAGTATTGACAAAATTGTACCGTCGTGATATGCTCTTTGGCGAAAATGACTTCACTTTGACTTATAAACGGAGAGTAATTTATGTACTATCGGGCAATGTATCTGCATCTGCTGCGGGAATGTGATCGGGCCAGAGAACTGCTGGAAGAGGCCAGCGCCATCATTATCGCCGCCCAGCAGGCCTGCGAGCAACTGCGTCAGAAGGCAGAGGATGATGAAAACCGTCGGGCCGGCACTCCGCCCGAGCAATGGTGAGTCACACAGGTCCCGCCCTACGGAGGGGCGAGGCGTTTTAGAACGGGGCGTCAAATACACCGTGTACTTATCCAAAGTGCTTCCTCCGCAGCGCCGCCAACTGCTCCCGGGCGTCATACGTCACACCGTCTCTCGCCAGCTCCGCCTCCGCCTCCGCAATGGCAGCGTCGCTCATGGCCAGCTCCAGCAGCTCGTCATAGGTGTCCATGCTCATGACTACCATGTCGCCGTAGCCGTTTTTGGTGATGAAAATGGGCTCCTTTTTGGCGTGGCACAGGTTGGAAATCTCCGTGGTATTGCGTAAATCCGTAATGGGCCGAATCTGCGGCATAATATGCACTCCCTTTCTGTACATAATTATAGCACAGTTATGTGCATCTTACAACCGTTTTTTCATTATCCCTATACCCATCCTCCGCGCGTCCCGCAAGACGGCACAGCGCCCCCGCCTATGTAAGGTGGGGGCGCTGTTGCTATGTATCTATCCGTTACTTATTGCTCAGATACTCGTGGATGGACTTGGCGCCCAGCTTGCCGGCGCCCATGGCCAGAATCACCGTGGCCGCGCCGGTGACGGCGTCGCCGCCGGCATAGACGCCGGGGCGGGAGGTGAGACCGTCCTCGTTGACGATGATGCCGCCCTTGCGGTTGACCTCCAGGCCCTGGGTGGTGCTCTTGATCAGCGGGTTGGGGCTGGTGCCCAGAGACATGATGACGGCGTCCACCGGCAGGTCGAACTCAGAGCCGGCCTTGGCCACCGGGCTGCGGCGGCCGGAGGCGTCGGGCTCGCCCAGCTCCATCTCGATGCAGGTCATGGACTGGACGCAGTCCTCGGCGTCGCCGTTGATCTGCACGGGGTTATTCAGGGTCTTGAAGACGATGCCCTCCTCGATGGCGTGCTCCACTTCCTCCTTACGGGCGGGCAGCTCCTCCATGCCGCGGCGATACACCACGTACACGTCGGCGCCCAGGCGCTTGGAGCAGCGGGCGGCGTCCATGGCCACGTTGCCGCCGCCTACCACCGCCACCTTCTTGCCCTTCAGGTCCATGATGGGGGTGTCGGAGTCGGCGCGATAGGCCTTCATCAGATTGATGCGGGTGAGGAACTCGTTGGCGCTGTACACGCCCTTGAGGTTCTCGCCGGGGATGTGCATAAACATGGGCAGGCCGGCGCCAGAGCCGATGAACACGGCCTCAAAGCCGTACTGCTCCATCAGCTCGTCGATGGACGCCACACGGCCGATGACCATGTTGGTCTCCACCTTGACGCCCATATCCTTCAGGCCGTCCACTTCCTTCTGGACGATGCTCTTGGGCAGGCGGAACTCGGGAATGCCGTACACCAGCACGCCGCCGGCCAGATGGAGGGCCTCAAACACGGTGACCTCATAGCCCAGCTTGGCCAGGTCGCCGGCGCAGGTGAGGCCGGCAGGGCCGGAGCCGATGATGGCTACCTTGTGGCCGTTGGGGGTGGGACGGGGCGGCACCTCGCAGGTGTGGGCGTTGTGCCAGTCGGCCACGAACCGCTCCAGGCGGCCGATGGCCACGCTGTCGCCCTTCTTGCCCCGGACGCAGTGCATCTCGCACTGGCTCTCCTGGGGACATACGCGGCCGCACACGGCGGGCAGGGAGCTGGTCTGGTGAATGACCTGATAGGCGCCCTCAAAATCGTGGGCCACGATCTTCTGGATAAACTCGGGGATGCGCACGTTGACGGGGCAGCCGTTGACGCAGGGATGGGCCTTGCAGTTCAGGCAGCGCTGGGCCTCGTCCAGGGCCTGGGCCTCAGTGTAGCCCAGGGCCACCTCCAGGAAGTTTTTATTGCGGATGTTGGGGTCCTGGGAGGGCATTTCGTTCTTTTTCAGGCTCATATTCGGCATGTCACTTTACCTCCTGCTTGTACAGATTGCAAACCTCGTCATGCTTGTGCATCTCAAACTCCCGGTACATCTGGTTGCGCTTCACGGCCAGATCCCAGTCCACCTGATGGCCGTCGAAGTCGGGGCCGTCCACGCAGGCGAACTTGGTCTCGCCGCCCACGGTGAGGCGGCAGCCGCCGCACATGCCGGTGCCGTCGATCATGATGGGGGACATGGACACGGTGGTGGGGATGCCGTAGGGCTCGGTGGTCTTGGAGACGAACTTCATCATGATCATGGGGCCGATGGCGAAAATCTCGTCATACACGTTGCCCGCGTCCAGCAGCTCCTTCAGGGCGTCGGTGACCAGGCCCTTCTGGCCGTAGCTGCCGTCGTCGGTGCAGACCTTCAGCACGGAGGAAACGGCCTTGAACTTGTCCTCCAGGATGACCACGTCCTTATTCTTGAAGCCCACCACTGCGTGGACCTCGGCGCCGTCATCGTGGAACTTCTTCAGCACCGGGTAGGCGATGGCGCAGCCCACGCCGCCGCCCACCACGCAGACCTTCTTGCGGCCTTCCGTCTCGGTGGGCTTGCCCAGGGGGCCCACAAAGTCCTGCAGGAAATCGCCCTGCTGCTTGTGGCTCAGCTTCTCGGTGGTGGCGCCCACCGTCTGCACGATGATGGTGACGGTGCCCTTCTCCCGATCGAAGTCGTGGATGGTGATGGGCACACGCTCGCCGTTTTCATCCACCCGGAGGATGATGAACTGGCCGGGCTGGGCCTTTTTCGCCACCATGGGGGCCTCGATCTCGTAGAGGATGACCGTGGGCTTCAGCGCTTCCTTCGTCACGATACGATACATAAGTGATCCCTCTTTCCACAATAGTTATTCTTACGCGGAATATCTGAGTTGGGTTGTTCCAATGACATATTGTACCACACAGTGGGTGAAATCGTCAATCCATGGCGATGCCCCGCCGGGGCAAATTTACGCCGTCAGCCGCACCTGGCGGCCCTTCACCTCCACCACGCCCTCGCTGCGCAGCTTTTTCAGCTCCCGCATCATGGCGCTGCGGTCGGCGGAGATGTAGTCGGCCAGGGCGCTGAGGGTGAAGGGCAGGGTAAAGGCGCCCCCCGCCCCCTTGGCGGACTGCATGGCAAAGTAGCACAGCAGCTTGTCCCGGATGCTGCGGCGGGACAGCACCTCCACCCGCTCGGACAGCGTGGTGGCCTTGTCCGCCACCAGGGTGAACATATTCTCCACCAGGCGGCTGTGGTGGTCGCAGGCGTTTTCGCACCGCTTGGTCAGGGCCCGGTAGGGCATAAAGCACACCCGCCCCGGCTGCTCGCACAGCACCCGGATGCTGTCCCCCCGGACGTTGGCAAACATCAGCATCTCGCCGAACACGCCCCCGGCGGACAGATGCTCCAAAATGGCCCGGTTGCCCAGGGCATCGATGCGCTCCACCACCGCCGTGCCGGACAGCAGGATGCCGATGCTGTTGCCGCCGTCGCCGAAATCGTAAATCACCTCGTCGGCCCGGTAGCTGCGCTCCACCACGCCGAAGCACCGCCGCATATCCTGCCACTGCTCCGCCGTGATGTTGCGAAACAGGGGAAACTGCGCCATCTGCGCCATAGGGACACGCCCCTTTCTTTCAAACATACCGTTTCATTTCCTCCCCTTTGCCGTAACTGCCTCCGCGCAGCGGCGCGCCGGGGTCGTCGCGCCCTACAAGCAAAGCAGTGCGTCTATCCTGCCATAGGGGAGATAGGATTATTCTATCATTTACAGTATCATAGTTTTCTCTTTTTGCCTACCCATTTGTGGCAAATGTCACACATTATTTACAACTGACCCTTGCCACAGAGGGTGAAATCCCGTATACTGGGGGTACGATTTTTGACGAGGAGGCATTCCCCTATGACCGTATTGCACCGCGAGGACCTGCCCCGGCAGCGCCAGGTGAAGCTGACCATTCAGGTGGAAAAGGACGTGTGGCAAAAGGCCCTGATGGACGCCTATGAGGGCGTAAAGGCCATGTTCCCGGTGGCAGGCGAGGCCACGCGGCAGAAGCTGGAGGCGGCCTACGGCGGCGACTTCCTGTACCAGGAGGCGGTGAACGCCGTATATCCCCAGGCCCTGGTGGACGCCATCGCCGCCCAGGACATCCAGCTTGCCGGCACACCCACCCTCCACGTGGACGCCATTGACAGCGACGGTTTCTCCTTCACCGCCCTCATCGACCTGTACCCGGAGGTGAAGCTGGGCCAGTACAAGGGTCTGGCGGCCCCCTACGGCGCGGTGGAGCTGTCCGCCGAGGACACGGAGCAGGCCATCCGGGACTTTTTGCAGGACAACCTGGTGGAGGAGCACCCGGACAGAGCCGCCATGGGCGACGAGGTGACCATTGACTTCGAGGGGTTTTTGGACGGCGTGGCCTTCCCCGGTGGCAAGGGGGAGCAGTATCCCCTGCTGCTGGGCAGCGGCATGTTCATCCCCGGCTTTGAGGAGCAGGTGGCAGGCATGGCCGTGGGCGAGGAGCGGGACGTAAAGGTGACCTTCCCCACGGAGTACACGGCGGAGCTGGCGGGCAAGGACGCGGTGTTCAAGGTGAAATGCCACGCCATTACACGCCGCACCGTGCCGGAGCTGGACGACGCCCTGGCCCGGGCGCTGGATTTCGCCGACGCCTCCGCCTTGCGCCGCCACATCATGGAGGACGCCCTGGCCCGCCGGGCAGCCCAGCGGGAAAGTGAGTGGGCTGACGCCCTGGTGCGGCAGGTCATCGACAACATGACGGTGTCCCTGCCCCCCGCCATGATCGAAAACCAGTTGGACGGGCTGCTGCAGGAGCTGAAAAACCACATGGCCGCCCAAAACATGGATTTGCAGGACTATCTGGACGCCTCGGGCCTCACCATGGACGACCTGCGCGACCACTCCCGGGCCCAGGCGGAGAACGCCGCCCGGTACGAGCTGGCTATGACGGAGATCGCCCGGCTGGAAAACCTGGACGTAACCGAGGAAGAGCTGGCGGCCCAGTACGACGCCCTTTCCGCCCAGTATCAGATTCCCCGGGAGACCCTCCGCGCCCAGCTGCCCCCGGTGCGGCTGCGCCACGACCTGCGCCTTGCCAAGGCCAGAGCCCTGGTGACGGAAAACGGCAGGCGGCTTTGATGGGTGCTTGCAAAATATTCATCGCGCCTGTATAGATAAAAGGAACGGTGCTCTGGAGCCCAGGAAAATAAAGCCGGCTGAGATAAGAAACGAAATTCTTGTCTCAGCCGGTATTTTTGTCACGAAACGCCGCAAACAGGGAATTTGTACTGCAAATTCCAAAAGTGAAATCTTTTGCCTTGCGGCAAAAGGTGAAGGCAAAGGCTTACGCCTTTGGTGAAATCGAACGCTGACGAGTCCGGTGAAATGAAATCCACCCACCTGCCGTCGAGGCGGAATTCACTGCCCGTGGGGCAATTTCACCGCCGAAGGCGATTTCACCCACCCGAAAGGGTGGATTTCGTTGCCGACTGCCCTTTAGCGCAGTCGGCAAAGGCCGTTCCTTTTTGCGTTTCGCGTTCCTTACGCCGCCGGAATCTCCCGGACGTAGGTGAAATAGTGGGTGTCCTGGCCGTTATCCAGGGCGCCTGTCAGATTGGGCCGCACCAGCCAGTAGTGGGTGGCGCCGTAGAGGGGCATCACGTAGCCGCTGTCGATGAGCAGATCCTCGGCGTCCACCAGATAGGCGTCACGGGCCTCGGCGCTTTTGGCCGCGGCGGCGCAGCGCATCAGCAGATCGTAGGCGCCGGAGTGGTAGCTGCCGAAATTGCCCTCGGCCCCGGTGGAGAACCGGCCCAGGAAGCCCAGGGCGTCGTTGCGGTCGGAGGTCAGGTCGGTGAGGGCCAGGGCGAACTCGCCCCGGGCCAGGGCAGCGGCCAGACTTTCACTGTCCATGCCCCGCAACAGCACCCGGACGCCCAGCTTGTCCTTCCACACCTGCTGCAGCGCCTTGGCTACCTCTTCATTGCCCGACTCATACACCAGAGAAATCATACCGTTCTCCGTCTCGGAAATGGTGGACAGCGCGCCGCTCTCCGCCAGCTCTGTTACGGCGGCGGCGGCGATGGTCTCGTAGTTTTCAGGCGTATTGTCGATGGGGTCGGTGGACAGGTCCCGGAAGGCGCCGCCCTGGGTGGCCACGGTGCCCCGGGGCACGATGCCGCCCACCGCCATGCACCCCTCCCCCGCCAGGGCGGCAAGGGCGTTGCGGTCAATGACGGCGCTGAGACAGCGGCGCAGCGTCTCGTTGCGAACGGAGCCCGCCATCTGGTTGGCCAGCAGCACGGTGGTCTGGGGCAGGTAGGACAGCACGGCGTCATCGTGGGCGGCGGCGTCCATCACCACGTCCAGCTCTCCGGCCTCATATTGGGCCATGGCGGCGGCGGTGTCCACATTGTAGGTAAAGCGCAAGGTGGTCACGCCCATGCGCCCGGCATCGTAATAGCCCTCCGCCGCCGTCAGCTCCACGCCGTCCGCCGTGCGGCGGGACAGGACATAGGGCCCGTTGGTGGTGATGGAAGCCAGATTCATATCCCAGCCGGACTGGCTCACCACATCGGCGCGCACCGGGCAGGTGGCGGCGGCGGTGCAGATGGTGGAGAGGAAGTAGGGACAGTGGCAGTTGAGGGCCACCACCAGGGTATGCTCGTCGGCGGCGGACACCTGCAGGGCGTGGACGTCACCGGAGCGGGCCTCCTCGTAGCCCGCCACCATGTCCAGCAGCGCCGCGTTGGGGGAGCCGGTCTCCGGGTCCGCCAGCCGCTGCCAGGCGAACACAAAGTCGCCGGCGGTGACGGCCCGCCCGTCCGACCAGGTGACGCCTTCCCGCAGCGCGAAGGTGTAGGTCTCGGTGCCGTCCAGGTTGTCCGTCACCTCATAGCTGCGGCACATGGCGGGCATCACGCCCTCGGGGGTCAGCTTCATCAGGTTTTCAAACAGGTGGCCTGCCAGGGTCTTCTCCGTGTCGGTGGACACCAGGGCAGGGTCCAGCGTGGCGGGGCTGTCGGCCATGGCAATGCGCAGCGTAAGGCCCGGCGCGGTCTCCTGGGCGCCGCAGGCCGTCAGCGCCAGGGCCAGGGCAAGGCCCAGGGCCAGCAGCCGTATCACTCGTCTCATGGGCAATCTCCTTTGCTTTGGGAATCATCATTCTTGCCCAGTATAACCCAATTTCCCGATTTTGTAAAGAAAAGAGGCGGCACACGGCCGCCTCTGTCCCCATAAATTTACAGTTGCGTCACATTCACAGCGTCTTGATGACCAGCTCGGCGATCTGGACGGCGTTGGTGGCGGCGCCCTTGCGGACCTGGTCGCCGCAGCACCAGATGTTGAGACCGTTGTCGGAGGTCAGGTCCTCCCGGATGCGGCCCACGAACACGATGTCCTGATCGGAGGTCTCCAGAGGCATGGGGTAGCGGCGATTTTTCAGGTCGTCCACCAGACGGCAGCCGGGGGCATTGGCAATCAATTCCTTTGCCCGTGCCACGGAGATCTTCTCCCTGGTGCGCACCACGATGCTGACGCTGTGGCTGCGGACCACGGGCACCCGGACGCAGGTGCAGCTCACCCGCAGATCAGGCAGGTGCATGATCTTGCGGCCCTCGTTCTGCATCTTCATCTCCTCGGAGGTGTAGCCCTCGAAGGCCTCGCCGCCGATCTGGGGAATGACGTTATAGGCAATCTGATACTGGAACACCTTGGGCTGGTAGGTCTTGCCCTCACGCAGGGCCTCCACCTCCGCCATCAGCTCCTTGGGGCCTCCGGCGCCGGCGCCGGAGGTGGCCTGGTAGCTGCTGGCCACGATGGTCTCAATGGGGCTGTCCTGGTTCAGGGCGTTGATGGCCACCAGGGAGACGATGGTGGTGCAGTTGGGGTTGGCGATGATGCCCTTATGCCACTTGACGTCCTCCGGGTTGATCTCCGGGATGACCAGGGGCACGTTGGGGTCCATGCGGAAGGCGCTGGAATTGTCCACGAACACGGCCCCGGCCTTGACGATGGCGGGGGCGAAGCGCTCTGCGATGTCGTTCTCCGCCGCGCCCAGCACGATATCCATGCCCTGGAAGGCCTCGTCACAGGCCAGCTCCACGGCAATCTTCTGCCCCCGGAAGTCCAGCTCCTGGCCCACGGAACGCTCCGAGGCCAGCAGGTGCAGCTCGCCCACGGGGAAATCCCGCTCCGCCAGAATCTTCATCATCTCACGGCCCACGGCGCCCGTGGCCCCCAAAATGGCTACTTTATACTGTTTCATGGTTTACTCCTCCTATTTCACAAAGCTGTTATACAGCACGCGAATGGCGTTTTCAAAATCCTTGTTGTCCACACCCACGATGATATTCAGCTCCTCGGGGCCCTGGGTAATCATGCGGATGTTGATGTGGTTCTCGCCCAGAGCGGCAAAAATCTTGCCGGAGATGCCGGGCTTGAACACCATCTTGCGGCCCACCGCCGCCACCACCGCCATGTTCTCGGTGACGTGGATGCCGTCGGGCTTCAGCTCCTTCTGCAGGTCCCCCAGCAGGGCGTACAGGCAGGGGGAGACCCGGTCGGCGGCCAGCACCACGCTGACGCAGTCGATGCCGGAGGGGATGTACTCCACGTTTTGGTTGTACTTCTCCATCAGCTCCAGGATGCGCCGCAGGGTGCCCACCTCGTTGGACATGCCGTTTTTCGTAATGGTGATAACGGTGAAGTTCCGCCGGCCGGCAATGCCGGTGATGAACCGATCCCCCGCCTCGGGCATATCCTCAAAGGACTCCCGGATCATGGTGCCGGGGTGGTCGGGCTGGTTGGTGTTGCGGATGTTCAGGGGGATGTTCTTCTCCCGCACGGGGAAGATGGTGCCCTCATGGAGCACCTGGGCGCCGATGTAGCTCAGCTCCCGGAGCTCGGCGTAGGTGATGTGCTCGATGGGCTCGGGGTTGGGCACGATTTTGGGGTCGGCCATCAGAAAGCCGCTGACGTCGGTCCAGTTCTCGTACACGTCGGCGTCCAGGGCCGCCGCCGCCAGTGCGCCGGTGATGTCGCTGCCGCCCCGGGTGAAGGTCTTGATGCTGCCGTCGGGCATGACGCCGTAGAAGCCGGGGATCACCACCCTGCGGCCCTGGGCGTACCGCTGCAGGGCGGCGTAGGACTGCTCCGTGTCCACGGTGCCGTCCAGGCGGAAACGGAGCCACAGGGCGCTGTCCACGAAGTCAAAGCCCAGGTAGTCCGCCATCAGCCGGGCGGCGAAATATTCGCCCCGGGACACCAACTCGTCCTGGGAGATGCCGCTGCTGAGCTTGTCCCACAGCTCGTCGAACGCCGCCTCCAGGGGCGTGGCCAGGCCCAGCTCGTCCCGGATGGTGATATACCGGTCCCGAATCATGCCGAAGATGCCCTCGCAGCTGACGCCGTACTTCACGTGGGCGTGGCAGAGATACAATAAATCGGTGATCTTATGGTCGTCCTTGTTCCGCTTGCCCGCCGCGCTGACCACCACGCAGGTGCGCCCCGGGTCGGACTGCACGATGGACTTCACCTTGGCGAACTGCTTGGCGTCCGCCATGCTGGAGCCGCCGAATTTCAACACTTTTCGCACGGAAACCCTTCTTTCCTCTGCCGCCCGGGCTGCTCTCATCCTGTCTCCCGGCGACAGAAATTTGGATTTTGTTTTTATAGGAAAAACACTTGCTTTTTTATCGGGGACAGTGTATCATATCCATATTGAAAATGCAAGAGAAAAACTTTGGAGGTTTTCCGATGAATTATCACAGCACCCGAAACCGCCGCCTGACGGCCTCGCCCTCCCAGGCGGTGCTGCAGGGCATTGCCCCCGACGGCGGACTCTATATCGGCGACGTGGCCCATCTGGACCTGGACTGGCGGGAGATTATCACCTGCGACGCCCAGACCATGTCTGCCAAAATTCTCCACGCCATGCTGCCGGACTTCCCGGACATGGCGGGGCTCATCCGCCGGAGCTACGCGGGCAAGTTTGCCTCCGAGGAGCTGACTCCCCTGGTGCAGGTGGGGGACCGCTACGTGCTGGAGCTGTTCCGGGGCCCCACCAGCGCCTTTAAGGACGTGGCCCTCAGCGTGCTGCCCCATCTGGTGACGGAGGCCCAAAGGGTGCAGCGTCAGGAGGGCGACGTGGTGATCCTCACCGCCACCAGCGGCGACACCGGCAAGGCGGCGTTGGAGGGCTTTCACGACGTGCCCGGCACCCGGATCGTGGTGTTCTACCCCTACGGCGGCGTCAGCGCCGTGCAGCAGCTGCAGATGACCACCCAGGAGGGCGGCAACGTAAAGGTATGCGCCGTGCGAGGCAACTTCGACGACGCCCAGACCGGGGTGAAGCAGGTGTTTGCCGCCTGCGCCGGGAAGGATCTGGGCGGAGCCCACCTGTCCTCCGCCAACTCCATCAACATCGGCCGCCTGGCCCCCCAGGTGATGTACTATTTCAAGGCCTACGGCGATCTGGTGAAGGCGGGCCGCATCGCGGTGGGGGACAAGGTGCATTTCGTGGTGCCCACCGGCAACTTCGGCGACATTCTGGCGGGCTACTTCGCCAAGAAGATGGGCCTGCCCGTGGGCATGCTGGTGTGCGCCAGCAACCAGAACGACGTGCTCACCCAGTTCCTCACCACCGGCCGCTACGACCGCCGCCGCCCCTTCTACAAAACCTCCTCCCCCAGCATGGACATTCTGGTGTCCAGCAATCTGGAACGGCTTTTGTATCTCATGACGGAGGACGACGCCGCCGTGGCCCGGTGGATGGGCCAGCTCAACGAGGAGGGCGCCTATGAGGTGTCGGCCCAGGTGCTTCAAAAGCTGAAGGCGGAGTTCGCCTGCGGCTGCTGCGACGACGGCCGCTGCGGCGACACCATCGGCAAGGTGTGGCAGCAGCACCGCTACCTCTGCGACCCCCACACGGCGGTGGCCTGGGCGGTGGCGGACGAGTTTGCCGCGGCGTGCCACGACGGCGCGCCGGTGGTGGTGCTGTCCACGGCCTCGCCCTACAAGTTCCCGGCGGCGGTGCTCCATGCCCTGGGCCGGGAGGCGGGAGAGGACGAGTTCGCCATGATGGCGGAGCTCTATCGGCTCACCGGCGTCCCCGTGCCGGCAGGATTGGCGGGGCTGCAGGAAAAGGAAGTGCGCCACGGCGACGTCATCGAAAAAGACGAAATGCTGGACTACGTGCTGCGGTTTGTGAGAGGATAACGAGATGGGAATGAACATTGTCTGCCTGGATATGGAGGGCGTGGTGGTGCCGGAGATCTGGATCGCCTTCGCCCAGGAGAGCGGCATACCGGAATTGAAGCGCACCACCCGGGACGAGCCGGACTACGGCAAGCTGATGCGCTGGCGCATGGACGTGCTGCGGCAGCACGGCCTGGGCCTCCGTGAAATCCAGGCCGTCATCGCCAAAATCGACCCCCTCCCCGGGGCAAAGGCGTTTTTAGACGCCCTGCGCGCCGAGACCCAGGTGGTGATTTTAAGCGACACCTTCGACCAGTTCGCCATGCCGCTGATGAAAAAGCTGGGCTACCCCAGCCTGTACTGCAACACGTTGGAAATCGACCCCGACGGCTTCCTCTGCGGCGTGAAGATGCGCTGCGACCACTCCAAGCTCACCACCGTCCGGGCCCTGCAATCCTGCGGGTTTGACACCATCGCCTCCGGCGACAGCTACAACGACCTGGAGATGATCCAGGCCAGCAAGGCGGGCTTTTTGTTCCGCACCACGGAGAAAATCAAGGCGGATTACCCGGATATCCCCGCCTTCGAGACCTACGACGAACTGCTGACCGCCATCCGTGGGGCGCTGTAAGCGTATCCCCAAAAAGCAGAAACAAGCTGAGAAAAGGATGCAAAACCTTTTCTCAGCTTGTGTTTTTCTGTCTCACGCTCTTATGCGCCGTGAGGCGCAATGCATGCCCGCAGGGCAATTCATGCCATAAGGCAATTCACGCGCCGCAGGGCGCAACTCATTTCACCACAGGCGTTACGCTGCCGTCGTCGTTTAGCTGGGCCGGGATGACCTCCTGGCGGGTGTCGCGCACCAGGGCGTCCAGGCGGATGCGGCTGGGGAAGTCGGAGATCAGCGTGTAGGCCACGCCGTGCTTTTTGGCCCGGCCCGTGCGGCCGATGCG
>JAFPXK010000089.1 GCA_017412585.1 Oscillospiraceae bacterium | reverse complement strand
TGCCGCCTTGTGTAGCGGACAGGAGGTATTATAATACACCCCGCCGCCTATTGTCAAGGGGCAAAGCAAATTTTCCCTCACTCTTTGGTGTGGACGTTGATGTACTCCGCCCGCAGCTTGGAGTAGAGGATGGTCTGGCTGGCGTACAGTCCGCAGTAGCCGGACACCACGTAGCTGATGGCGCAGGCCATGGCGAAATACAGCATCCCTTGGGCGCCGAACAGCTCCATGGCCAGCAGCATGGACGCCAGCGGGCAGTTCACCGCCCCGCAGAACACCGCCACCAGCCCGATGGCGGCCCCCACGCCTCCCGGCAGCCCCAGCCAGGGCGCCGCCAGGCAGCCGAAGGTGGCCCCCACGAAGAAGGAGGGCACCACCTCGCCGCCCTTGAAGCCGCAGCCGATGGTGACGGCGGTGAACAGCAGCTTCAAGAGCCACGCCCCGTGGCGGGCCTGGCCTGCCATGGCCCCCTCGATGACCTCCATGCCGGCGCCGTTATAGTCGGTGCCCAGCAGCAGCGTCAGGCCGATGAGCACCATGCCGCCCACCGCCGCCCGGAGATAGGTATTTTTAATATAGTGTGCCGCCAGGTGCTCGACGCTGTGAAGTCCCCGGCAGAACAGGATGCTGACCCCGCCGCACAGCAGCGCCAGCACCACCACCCGCACCATGGTCATCACGTCCGCCTCCGGCATGGCCACGGCGAACCGGGTGGGGGCCACGCCCATCGCCGTGCTGACCAGATACCCCACCAGGGACGCCGTGAGGCAGGGGATCAGCCCGGCGTAGTACAGCGCCCCCACGGAGACCACCTCCAGGGCGAACACGGTGGCCGTCAGCGGCGTGCCGAACAGGGCGGAGAACACCCCCGCCATGCCGCACAGGGTGGCCAGGGGCAGGTCCTTCTCCCCCAGGCGCAGCAGCCGCCCCGCCCGGTAGCCAATGCCGCCGCCGATCTGCAGCGCCGCGCCCTCCCGGCCCGCGGAGCCGCCGCACAGGTGGGTCAGCACCGTGCTGATAAAGATCACCGGCACCAGAGCCTCCGGCACGTTTTTGTCGAAATGGACCGACTCGATGACGGCGTTTGTGCCCATCCCCTCCACCCGGCAGGCACGGTACAGCGCCGTGATGACCACACCGCAAAGGGGCAGAAGATACAATATCCAGGGGTTTTCCAACCGCAGCGCCGTGGCGTAGTGGACGCCCATGTGAAACAGCGACCCCACCGCGCCGCCTACCGCCCCCACCAGTCCGCCTACCGCAAACCATTTGGCCAGCGCCCCGGCGTATTGGCCTATATGCTGCCAGCGCGTCTCCCTCTGCTCCACTGCCTGCCGCCTCCCCTTTTTCATGTAAATCCATTTATATCACGGTTCCGCGGCCCCTGTCAACGCCGCCCGGCCCATTAAAATTTTTTAGGTTTCCACAAATTTTGTTTGCCACGCTCTTGATTATCCCGCCGGAAAGGCTTATACTACAATTAACCATATCAGAGGAAACCCACCCACTACGATGCAGGAGGACAGATACATGAAGTACAATCGCACTTTTAACTTCTCCGCCGGCCCCGCCATGATGCCGGAGAGCGTGCTGGAGGAGATCCGTGACGAGATGATGAACTACCGCGGCAGCGGCATGTGCGTCATGGAGATGAGCCATCGCTCCAAGGTGTTCCAGCAGATCATCGACGAGGCCGAGGCCGACCTCCGGGCGCTGATGCACATTCCCGACAACTACAAGGTCCTGTTCATCCAGGGCGGCGGCACGCTGCAGTTTGCCATGGTGCCCATGAATCTGATGAAGCACGGCAAGGCCTGCTATATTGAGACCGGCACCTGGTCCAAGAAGGCCATCGCCGAGGCCAAAAAATACGGCGAGGTCCAGGTGATCGCCTCCTCCGCCGACAGGAATTTCTCCTATATCCCCGACTGCTCCGACCTGCCCATTCCCGACGACTGCGACTACGTCTACATCTGCGAGAATGAGACCATCAACGGCACCACCTGGCACAACCTGCCCAACACGAAGGGCCACGTCCTGGTGTCCGACCAGAGCTCCATGTTCCTCTCCCGCCCCTGCAACGTGGCGGACTACGGCCTCATCTGGGCCGGCGTGCAGAAGAACGTGGGCCCCGCCGGCATGTCCGTGGTCATCATCCGGGAGGACCTGATCCGTGACGACCTGGACCCCAAGACCCCCATTTATATGATGTACAAGACCCACGCCGACAACGGCTCCATGTACAACACCCCCAACTGCTGGGCCATCTACTGCTGCGGCAAGGTGTTCAAGTATCTGCGCGATATCGGCGGCCTGGAGGAGATGGCCCGGCGCAACGAGGCCAAGGCCCAGGTCATCTACGACTTCCTGGACAAGTCGAAGCTGTTCCGGGGCGCGGTGGAGCCCGCCGACCGCAGCCTGATGAACATTCCCTTCGTCACCGGCGACAAGGACATGGACGCCGCCGTGGTGGCCGCCTCCAAGGAGGCTGGCTTCGATAACCTGAAGGGCCACAAGAGCGTAGGCGGCCTCCGGGCCAGCGTGTACAACGCCATGCCCATTGAGGGCGCCCGGGCACTGGTGGCATTCCTGGAAAAGTTCGAGCGGGAGCATCAATAAATCTGTTTGAGGAAAGGGGTTTTCACTATGCGTATTCTGGTTACCGACGGCATGGATAAGACCGCCCTGGCACAGCTCCGGGAGCTGGGACATGAGGTGGTGGAGCAGTTCTATGAGCCCGACCAGCTGGGCGCGGCCCTGCGGGACTTCGACGTGGTGGTGGTCCGCAGCAAGACCAAGGTTCGCGCCAACCACATCGACCAGGCCAAGGGCGGTAAGCTTAAAATGATCATCCGCGGCGGCGTGGGCGTGGACAATATCGACGTGAAGTACGCCGAGAGCTGCGGCATCGCCGTGAAGAACACCCCCCGGGCCTCCTCCCAGTCGGTGGCGGAGCTGGCCATGGGCCACATGTTCGCCTGCGCCCGGTATCTGTCCATCGCGGGCCACACCATGCGGGAGGACAAGTGGGAGAAGAAGGCCTACGGCAAGGGCATTGAGCTCCAGGGCAAGACCCTGGGCATCGTAGGCTTCGGCCGAATCGGCCAGCACCTGGGCGTCATGGCCAAGGCCATCGGCATGAAGGTCATCGCCTTCGATATCTTCCACATTCCCGGCATCGAGGAGCAGCTGGGCATTCCCTATGTGGAAATGGACGAGCTGCTGTCCCAGGCCGACTTCGTGTCCGTCCACGCCCCGGCAGTGGACGGCGGCGCCCTCATCAGCGCCGAGAACATCGCCAAGATGAAGGACGGCGTGTGCATCATCAACACCTCCCGGGGCACCAACGTGGACGAGGCCGCCCTGCTGGCGGCGTTGGAGAGCGGCAAGGTCCGGGCCGCCGGTCTGGACGTGTACGCCGACGAGCCCGCCACCAACAAGGCCCTCTATTCCCACCCCATGGTGTCCTGCACGCCGCACATCGGCGCAGCCACCGTCGAGGCCCAAAAGCGCATCGGTGCGGAGATCGTGGACATCATCAAGGCCATGTAACCTCCCCTTTTAGCATAAAAAGAATCCACCCCCAGGGGTGGATTCTTTTTCAGATTGTCAAAAAAGCATCGCAGATTTCGCGCCCGAAGGCGCGAACCATTGCAATAAATTTCTGACGGCGTGTACGTCAGAAATTTCACTTCTCAGGCTACGAAGTGTGCGAATAGTGCGCCAACGGCGTACTATTCGTGCGCGTAGTAGACTGCAATCCTGTTGTCAAAAAACGGCGGAGCCGTTTTTTGACAGGC
>JAFPXK010000088.1 GCA_017412585.1 Oscillospiraceae bacterium | reverse complement strand
CTCCTTCATGTCGTTGGTCTTGGTGAAGCGGGAGCCGTACTTCTCGCAGTTCTCCCGGGCGATCTGCTCCACCTCCGGCATCACGTCGTAGCCCTCGGGATGGGCCAGGGTCACGTCCATGCCGAAGC
Organism: Oscillospiraceae bacterium; assembly: GCA_017412585.1. GTDB lineage: Bacteria > Bacillota > Clostridia > Oscillospirales > Oscillospiraceae > Vescimonas. Next base: position 10,272 of record JAFPXK010000088.1, on the reverse strand, counting down.
GGGTGAACAGGCCGATGACGCCCTGGGGAACGGACAGGGGCTTGCCGTAGGAGGGGGAGTAGGCCCAGGTCATGGCCACCTTCTTGCCCTTCAGGTTCTCCACGCCGCCGAAGTAGTGGATGACGTGAAGCATATCCGCCATGCACTGGGTGGGGTGATCCACGTCGCACTGGAGGTTCACCAGGGTGGGCTGCTGCTCCAGGATGCCGTCGCGGTAGCCGTCCTTCACGGCGTCCATGAAGGTCTTCTGGTACTTGTGGCCCTCGCCGATGAACATATCGTCGCGGATGCCGATGACGTCGGCCATGAAGGACACCATGTTGGCGGTCTCACGGACGGTCTCGCCGTGGGCAATCTGGGAGGTCTTCTCGTCCAGGTCCTGCACCTCCAGGCCCAGCAGGTTGCAGGCGGAGGCGAAGGAGAAGCGGGTGCGGGTGGAGTTGTCACGGAAGATGGAGATGCCAAGGCCGGAGTCGAACACGCGGGTGCTCTTGTTGCGCTCCCGGAGGTCGCGGAGGGCGTCGGCCACGGTGAAGACGGCGTCGATCTCGTCGTCGGTCTTGTCCCACGTCCAGTAGAAGTCGGTCTTGTACATGTTGTTGATGTTGAGGGTGCTGAGGTGGCGTGCCAGTTCCACGGTCTTGCTCATAGGTCGTTCTCCTTTTATGTAAAGATGGAAGTGTGTGGGGGGAAAGGCGGGCCGCCGGGGGCGGCGGCCCCTACGAATCATTTTTTATTTGATGTCGTTGCCGGTCAGCTCCTGGCGGAAGGCGGTGGCGGTGCCGTCCTTGTTCTCGGGCTTGTACAGCATGGGGACGGCGGCGTACAGGGCGGCGCAGGTGACCAGGTCCTTCTTCCAGGTGATCTCGTTGGGGGCGTGGGCCTGGGACTCGGCGCCGGGGCCGAAGCCTACGCAGGGAATGCCGTAGCGGCCCTGAATGGACACGCCGTTGGTGGAGAAGGTCCACTTGTCGGTGAGGGGACGGCCGATGCGCTTTTCTTTGGCGGTGTCGTCGGCATAGAGGCGCTCCGTACCCCACAGGGCGTGGTGGGCGTCTACCAGGGCCTGGACGTGGGGAGCGGTCTCCTTATTGATCCAGGTGGGGAAGAAGCACTCGGTCTCGTACACGTGGCCCGTCCAGGCGGGACGGTCGTACATATACATGGACACCTTCACGTCCTTGGCGTACTTACGGCAGGCGGGCAGGTCCTCGATCTCCTTGAGGCAGGACTGGTAGGTCTCGCCGGCGGTCATGCGGCGGTCGATGGAGATGGCGCAGCTGTCCGCCACGGCGCAGCGGGAGGGGGAGGTGTAGAAAATCTGGCTGGTGGTGCAGGTGCCCCGGCCCAGGAAACGGGCGTCCTCGTAATGGTCGGGGTTGTACTTGGGGTCCAGCATCTTCACCAGGCCCTTGATCTCCAGGTCGTCGTCGGCGGGATTCTCGTTGAGGTCACGGACGTTCTCGATGATCTCGGCCATCTTGTGGATGGCGTTGTCGCCCCGCTCCGGGGCGGAGCCGTGGCAGGAGACGCCGTGGACGTCCACCCGAATCTCCATGCGGCCCCGGTGACCGCGGTAGATGCCGCCGTCGGTGGGCTCGGTGGAGATGACGAACTCGATCTGGCTGCGGGCGTCGTCGGGGCCCTGGAAATACTCGTTGACGATGGACTGCCAGCACATGCCGTCGCAGTCCTCCTCCTGGACGGAGCCCACCACCATCATCTTATAGCCCTCGGGCAGCAGGCCCAGGTCCTTCATGATCTTCACGCCGTAGGCGGCGGCGGCCATGCCGCCCTCCTGGTCGGACCCGCCGCGGCCGTAGATGATCTCGTCGGTCTCGTAGCCCTGGTAGGGGTCGGCCTCCCAGTTGGCGATGTTGCCGATGCCCACGGTGTCGATGTGGCTGTCGATGGCGATGATGCGGTCGCCATGGCCCATCCAGCCGATGACGTTGCCCAGCTTGTCGATCTCCACCTTGTCGTAGCCCAGGGACTCCAGCTCCCGGGCGATGCGCTTGACCACCTGCTCCTCCTCACAGGACTCGGAGGGAATGGCGATCATGTCCCGCAGGAACTTCACCATTGCGGGGCGATAGCCCTCCGCCGCTTTTTTAATGGCCTCAAAATCCATAATGCAACCTCCTGATCTCGGCGTGACACGCCCCGTTATGTAGCATTCCGGGGGACAGCGTCCCCTCTTTCCCCTCTATCATAGCACGATGCGGGCAGATGTCAAACAAAAATTTTGAAATCCTAAATCTTTTTTAGAATTTTTCTTGCTTTTGCCGGTTTTTGTGGTATAGTGAAACTGTGAAAGTGAAAGCCGCGGACGGATAACAGAGGTGAAAGCGATGGAGAGCAGACGACTGGAAACGCTGAAACAAATCGCCCACGGCGTTGCCGTGCAGTTTGGCGACAAGTGCGAGGTGGTGATCCACGACGTGACCCCGGGCCGTCCGGACCACACCATCGTGTACATCGAAAACGGACACGTGTCCGGCAGAAAGGTGGGGGACGGCGCCTCCCAGGTGGTGCTGGATCAGATCGCCAATCTGGAGTCCCAGCCGGAGGACCACCTGTGCTACCTGATGCGGACGCCGGGGGGCAAAATCCTCAAGTCCTCCACCATGTACATCCGCAACAGCCGGGGGGCGGTGACGGCCATCTTCGCCATCAACTACGACGTGACCAACCTGATTTTAATGCACCAGGAAATCGGGGAGATGACCATGCCCCGGGACACCGCCCACACCGAGCCGGAGAAGATCATCAACGTCAACGACGTGCTGGAGGAGCTGATCACCCAGTCCATCCGCCTGGTGGGCAAGCCGGTGGCGCTGATGAGCAAGGACGACAAGATCAAGGCCATCCGCTTCCTCAATGACGCGGGCGCCTTCCTGGTGACGAAATCCGGCGACAAGGTGGCCAAATATTTCGGTATTTCAAAGTACACACTATATTCTTATATCGACGCCAAAAAACAGGAGGAAAAGAAAAATGGGTAAGATCGATCTGACTATCAACAAGACCGGCCTTGAGCACAACATCCAGAGGGCCAAGGAGAACAACGTCATCATCCCCACCTTTGCGGAGATGGAGAACCCGGAGCTGATCCCGGAGAAGATCAAGGCGAAGCTCTCCCACACCGGCCTGTGGGACGTGGACCCGGTGAACCTGTTCCGCATCACCTGGAAGAACGAGGCCAAGGAGAGCGGCGGCCTGTTCCAGAAGGTGCCCAACTACGTGGAGATCCCCAGCGCCCTCAGCGGCGTGCCCTGCCGCATCATCGCCATGGCGGGCAAGTGGTTCCCCACCGGGTGCCACAAGGTGGGCGCCTCCTTCGGCTGCCTGGCCCCCCGGCTGGTCACCGGTCAGTTTGACGCCGATTATCACCACGCCGTGTGGCCCTCCACCGGCAACTATTGCCGCGGCGGCGCCTTCAACTCCAAGCTACTGGCGGTGGACAGCGTGGCCATCCTGCCCGCGGAGATGTCCAAGGAGCGGTTCGACTGGCTCAGCAAGATCGCCGGGCAGGTCATCGCCACCCCGGGCTGCGAGTCCAACGTGAAGGAGATCTTTGACAAGACCTGGGAGCTGAAGCAGGACCCCACCATGATGATCTTCAACCAGTTTGAGGAGATGGGCAACCCCCTGTGGCACTACAACGTCACGGGCCGGGCCCTGGCCGACCTCTTTGAGGCGGTGAAGAAGCCGGGACAGCGGCTGTCCGGCGCCTGCTTCACCTCCGGCTCCGCCGGCACCATGTCCGCCGGCGACCTGCTGAAGGAGCGTTATCCCCACCTGAAGCTGGGCGTGGGCGAGGCGCTGCAGTGCCCCACCATCCTCAACAACGGCTTCGGCGGCCACCGCATCGAGGGCATCGGCGACAAGCACATCCCCTGGATCCACAACGTGAAGAACACCGATATGGCCATCGCCATCGACGACGAGGACAGCCAGCGTCTGCTGCGGCTGTTCAACTGCCCCGAGGGCCAGGCCTACATGAAGAACGAGCTGGGCCTGGATGACGCGCTTATCGAGAAGCTGACCTGGCTGGGCATCTCCGGCATCGCCAACGTGCTGTGCTGCATCAAGATGGCCAAGTATTACGAGTTCACCGCCGACGACGTGGTGTGCACCGTGCTCACCGACTCCGCCGCTATGTACCAGTCCCGCATCGACGAGCTGAACCAGATGTACGGCGCCTACGACAACAAGGCCGCCGCCGTGGATCACAACCTCCACATGCTGGGCCTGCGGACCGACAACCTGCTGGAGCTGACCTACGCCGAGCGCAAGCGCATCCACAACCTGAAGTATTACACCTGGGTGGAGCAGCAGGCCAGGGACGTGAAGGACCTGAACGCCCTGTGGTACGACACCGAGGGCACCTGGGACGCCGTTCACGCCCAGGCCGACGAGCTGGACGAGCTGATCCGGGAGTTCAACGAGGCCACCGGGCTGCTGAAGGCGCTGTAAGGGGCGGATCGTGTTTTGACCTGGCAGGGGGCGGGGCGGACGCCCCGCCCCCGGTGTATGTAACAACAGAATGAATCAGAGAAAATCACTGCGGCTGCCATGTTATGATTACTCGCAAGGCGGCGTGTATTTCGTAACCATCTGCACCCAGAACAGACGGGAATGCCTCTCGGATGTGTGTAGGGGCGGGGCTCTGCTCCGCCCGGCGGGACAGATTGTGCAACGGGAGATTTCGGCGATGGAGTCCCGGTTTTCCATTACGGTGGACAAGTATGTGATTATGCCAAACCATATTCATTTGCTTCTTTCAACCGCAGGAGAAGGTGCGGTGACGAGGGCGGAGCAGAGCCCCGCCCCTACAACCGGGGTTGCCACGCCGTCATTGAGCGATATGATTTGCGTCTTGAAATCCGTTACCGCCAAGGAAATCAACAGGATGGAGAATACGCCGGGGCGCAGATTCTGGCAGCGGTCTTTTTATGACCACGTGATTCGCAATGAACGGGATTATTTGCGGGCGTGGCAGTATATTGAGGACAACCCCGCCCGATGGGCGGAGGATGAATATTTCGCTTGACCGAGGAGAATTGGATGATGAAAAACGTAAAATACGGCAAGTGCGTGCGGTGCGGGAGGACTTACGAGGCCGTGCCGGATTTGACCAACTGCCAGTGCGGCGGGATTCTGGACATCGTGTATGATTACGATTACATCAAGACCGTGCTGACCAAGGAGAAGCTGGCGAAGCGGGAAAACCGCTCCATGTGGCGCTACCGGGAGCTGCTGCCTGTGGAGGAGACCACTCCCGACACGCCGCTGCGGGTGGGCTGGAGCCCCCTGTATGAGGAGCCGGGGCTGGCGGAGATGCTGGGCATCAAAAAATTGTGGGTGAAGGACGACGGTCAGAATCCCACCGCCTCCCTGAAGGACCGGGCCAGCGCCATGGCGGTGGCCAAGGCCATGGAGGCGGGGGCAAAAACCATCGCCTGCTCCTCCACCGGCAACGCCGCCTCCTCTCTGGCGGGCAACGCCGCCGCCGCGGGGCTGAAAACCTATATCTTCGTGCCCGACCGGGCCCCCAAGGGCAAGGTGGCCCAGCTGATGATCTTCGGCGCCAACGTCATCTCCGTCAAGGGCAACTACGAGGAGACCTTCAAAATGTCCGCCGCCGCCATCGAAAAGTACGGCTGGTATAACCGCAACGCCGCCATCAATCCCTACCTCAGCGAGGGCAAAAAGACGGTGGCCCTGGAGATTGCGGAGCAGCTCAACTGGGAGATGCCCGACTACCTGGCCATCTCCGTGGGCGACGGCTGCACCATCGCCGGGGTGTGGAAGGGCTTTAAGGACCTGTACGCCATCGGCTTCATCGACAGGCTGCCCCGGCTGATCTCCGCCCAGTCCCTGGGGTGCTACCCCATCAACCGGGCCATCCAGGAGGGCAAGGACTGGGAGCCCATGGAGGAGAACACCATCGCCGACTCCATCTCCGTGGGCGTGCCCCGCAACGCCGACAAGGCGCTTGCGGCCATCCGGGAGTCGAAGGGCATCGCCGTGTGCGTCAGCGACGAGGAGATCCTGGCCGCCCAGCGGCTGCTGGGCCGCACCTGCGGCGTGTTCGGCGAGCCGGCGGGCGTCACCGGCACGGCGGCGCTGAAAAAAGCCTGCGAAATGGGCCTCATCGAGAAGGACGCCACGGTGGTGTCCGTGGTCACCGGCAACGGCTTGAAGGACGTGGCCAACGCCATCAAGTCCGCCGGGGAGCCGCTGCACATCGAGCCTGATTTGGAGCTGATGGTAAAGGGCTTCGCGGAGCGGGGCGTGACGGTGGAATGACCATCGGACGGTGACTATTATGGTGAAAGGGCACCCGGCGGGGCGCCCTTTTTTCCATTCAAAATGCTGTCATTTTTCCACAAAAAAACCGAAAACAATTTGGATTTACCGACAAATTTACCTTGACTTTTGGACCGGTATCGTGTATTATAGTTGGTGTTGTAAAGGCAAATAACTTTACAGAAGGAGGAATTCGCGTGAAAAACCAGACCTATCGCATGACCATGCTGTTCGATTTTTACGGAGAAGTCCTCACCCAGCGGCAGAAGGAGTTCTTCGACCTGTATTACAATGAGGATTTGTCCCTGGGCGAAATCGCCGAGAACTACGGCATTTCCCGCCAGGGCGTCCGGGACGTCATCGTCCGGGCCGAGGGCGTGATGCAGGAGATCGAGGACAAGACCGGCCTGCTGCGCCGCTTTATGCAGATGCAGGACAAGCTGGACGCCATCACCCAGGCGGCCCGTGACATCCAGACCGTCAACTACCGCCAGCACGAGAACCCGGAGCTGGAACGGCTGGCACAGGTGATCCTCACCAACGCCGACGCCCTGAAGGAGTAAGCGAAGATGGCATTTGAAGGACTCAGCGAAAAATTAAACGCCACATTCAAGCGCCTGCGGGGCAAGGGACGGCTGACAGAGGCGGACGTCCGCGCCGGCATGCGGGAGGTGCGCATGGCGCTGCTGGAGGCCGACGTCAGCTACAAGGTGGTCAAGGACTTTGTGGCCCAGGTCACCGAGCGGTGCGTGGGCAGCGACGTGCTGGACAGCCTGACACCCGCCCAGCAGATCATCAAGATCGTCAATGAGGAGCTGACGGCCCTCATGGGCGGCACCAACGCCAAGCTGGCGTTCGCCTCCAAGGGGCCCACGGTGATCATGATGGTGGGCTTGCAGGGCGCCGGTAAAACCACCAACGGCGCCAAGCTGGCAGGCTTTTTGCGCCGGCAGTACGGCAAGCGGCCGCTGCTGGTGGCCTGCGACGTGTACCGCCCTGCCGCCATCACGCAGCTACAGGTGGTGGGCAGGCAGCTGGACATCCCGGTGTTCGAGATGGGCCAGGGCGACCCGGTGGAGATCGCCCAAGAGGCGGTGCGCTACGCCCGGGACCACGGCAACGACACGGTGCTGCTGGATACCGCCGGACGGCTCCATGTGGACGAGGCGCTGATGGACGAGCTGCGGCGCATCAAGGCCACGGTGCATCCCAACGAGATTTTGCTGGTGGTGGACGCCATGACCGGCCAGGACGCGGTGAATGCCGCCTCTGCCTTTGACGAGGCCCTGGGCATCGACGGCGTGCTGCTGACCAAGCTGGACGGCGACGCCCGGGGCGGCGCGGCCCTCAGCATCCGGGCGGCCACCGGCAAGCCCATCAAGTTCGTGGGCACCGGTGAGAAGCTGGACATGATCGACCACTTCCACCCCGACCGCATGGCCTCCCGCATTCTGGGCATGGGCGACATGCTGAGCCTGATTGAAAAGGCGGAGCAGCAGTATGACGAGGCCCAGGCCAAAAAGCTGGAGGAAAAGCTGCGGAAAAACCGCTTCACCCTGGCGGATTATTTGGACCAGATGGAGCAGCTGGGCAACATGGGCGATTTGAGCCAGCTGGCGGATATGCTGCCCGGCAACATGGGCAAGGGCCTGGACGCCAGCCAGATCGACGAGCGCAAGCTGGCACGGCAGAAGGCCATCATCCAGTCCATGACGCCCCTGGAGCGGGAGAACCCCCAGGTGCTCAACGCCAGCCGCAAGCGCCGCATTGCCGCCGGCTGCGGGCTGGAGGTGTCGGACGTGAACCGTCTGCTGAAGAGCTTCGAGATGATGCAGCAGATGACAAAGGCTATGACCCGGGGCAATTTCCGGGGCATCCCCGGCATGGGGGGCAGCAGCAAGATGCGCAATTTCGGGCGCAAAAAGCGGCTGAAATAACAGAGGGAATAAGTGCTTTCGCATTTATCTGATAAAAAAGAAATACATATTTATTTTGGAGGAAAAAACTATGGTTAAGATTCGTCTGCGCCGCATGGGCGCCAAGAAGGCTCCTTACTACCGCGTGGTGGTGGCGGATTCCCGCTATCCCCGTGACGGCCGTTTCATCGAGGAGATCGGCTCTTACAATCCCTGCGTGAGCCCCGCTGAGATCAAGATCGACGCTGACCGCGCCCGTGAGTGGATCAAGACCGGCGCCCAGCCCACCGAGACCGTCCGCGCCCTGCTGAAGAAGGTCGACGTTCTCTAATCCGGGGGCGAGACCATGAAGGAATTGCTGCTCTATATCGCCAGAAACCTCGTCGAGCATCCCGATCAGGTCACCGTGACCGAAGTGGAGAATGGCGACGAACTGACGCTGGAGCTGCGCGTAGCACCCGAGGACATGGGTAAGGTGATCGGCCGCCAGGGCCGCATCGCCAAGGAGATCCGCACACTCGTGCGCTCCTACGCCCAGCGCACCGGCGCGAAGGTTACTGTGGATATCGTGGACTGAAAACGTCTGACAAAGCACCCTGCTGCCCAAGAGGCGGCGGGGTGTTTTTTTGCCCGGAGGGCGCATATACTGCCACCAAAATCGTGAAAGGCGGTATGCAATATGCCCATTTTGAAAAAGCCCACCTATATCCTGCTGCTGCGGCGCACCCATCTGGCGGCCCTGGCGGTGTTGCTGCTGGCGGCGGCCATCTTCGCGGTGGTGTACGCCCCGGCGGCGGTGACCACCGGGGCGGTGGCCCGGCAGCTGCCCATCTACTCGGTGGAGCGGCAGGACAAGTGCGTGGCCATCAGCTTCGATGCGGCGTGGGGGAATGGTAGAGTGCGATAAACGGCGGAAACGATGGGGAACCAATAGGAGGGAACCGATACTGCGCGGGGAACGCCAAATAATGGAACGGAGTTTTGTGAAAAAACGAAAGATGCTTTTTTAGCGAAAAGGAAGCGCAAAAAAGCAAGGAATACCGCGGTCTTTCGGGTTTTCATGCCGGAATTTGCCACAGGTTAAAACGGAAGAAATGCCGTGTAATGCCGCCGATAGAAAAGGAGGAAAAGCCGGAAAAAGCGCAGCATGGAAACAAACAAAATGCCGGGATCGGCTTACGCAGAAAAGAGAGAAAATGCCGGGTAATGCTGCCATATAAAACGGACAAAATGCCGGAATATCTGCTGGGAATGGGTTCGGCAATTTGTCTAAAACTGAGGACTAAATGCCGGAATTTGCCACTTTATACTATACTGTGAGCGCCTTTGCGGCGGTATGCGCTGTCTGTGCAGCGCACTGTGTGGCGGCGATGGGGGGAGACGAAAATCCGGCTTGTATAAAATGGCCATTCGTGGTAAACTGAAATTGAGAAAGGTGGGTGTTTTCCATGATGTATCCATTTTTGCAGATTGACGGCGATACGGAAATTGTGCACTCTGAAATGCTTCCCGGCGGGGAAGTGAAGGTATATGTAGAGAAGCCTGACGCAAAGGACGGTTTTCATCATGCCACCTGTTTTCTGCCGACCTATCGCTGGGAGGACATTCAGGGCTTTTCCGCGAAAGAGATTGACCGGTACCAGGAGGTCATCGAGTCGACCGCGCATTTGATTATGGAGTTTGCACAGACAGGAGGCTTCGACCATGCCGCAGGTCTTTAAGATCGGCGCCTACTGGGTGTATTTCTGGGCAAATGAGAATGAGCCGTTAGAGCCGGTGCACGTTCACATTTCGGAAGGGGCACCGGTGGCGAATGGTACAAAAGTATGGATTACAAAGTCCGGAAAATGCCTGCGGTGCAATAACGACTCCCATATCCCTGAAAAAGTGCTGCGGAACATCATCAGAGTGATTGAAGCGCGCAGCGGCGAAGTCATCGAAAAGTGGGTGGACTTCTTCGGCGAGGCAACATTTTTCTGCTGATGCTGCCCACGTCATGAGCATATAAAACCCACCCCCGCTTTCAGAATGAAAGCGGGGG
>JAFPXK010000087.1 GCA_017412585.1 Oscillospiraceae bacterium | reverse complement strand
GTCGAAGAGGATGACGGAGTAGGGCTTGCGGCGGATCTTCTCCGTCAGCTGGCCGGCCTCGTCGTAGCCCACGTAGCCCGGAGGGCTGCCCACGATGCGGGAAACGGAGTGCTTCTCCATAAACTCGGACATATCCAGGCGGATGAGACTCTCGGGGGCGTTGAACAGATCGTCGGCCAGCTGCTTCACCAGCTCCGTCTTGCCCACGCCGGTGGAGCCCACGAAGATGAAGCTGACGGGCTTGTGCTTGGGGCTGATGCCCACCCGGTTGCGGCGGATGGCGGCGGCCACGGCGGAAACGGCCTGGTCCTGGCCCACGATATGCTTTTTCAGCCGGTCCTCCAGCTCCGCCAGGCGCTTGAATTCCTCCTCCTTGATCTTGCTGGCGGGGATCTTCGTCCACATCTCGATGACCCGGGCGATATGGTCCATGGTGAGCTGAGGCGTGCCCTTGGCCCGGATGGCGTCCAGCTCGTCGCGGATGCGCATCTCATGGGAGCGGAGCTGGGCGATGCGGGCGTAGCGGGCATCCAGCTCCTGCTCGGTGGGCTCCCGGCCGGGCTCCGCCTGCTGGGACATGAGGGTTTCCCGCTCGGTGGTGATGGTCTCCAGCTGCTTTTCCAGCTCCATGCGGCGGTTGATTTCGGCGTCGTGGAGGTTCATATCGGAGCAGGCCTCGTCGATGAGGTCGATAGCCTTGTCGGGCAGGAAGCGGTCGGTAATATACCGCTCGCTGAGCAGCACCGCCTGGCGCAGCACCCCCTGGGGGATGGACACGCCGTGGAACTGCTCGTAGTAATGGGCGATGCCCTGGAGAATCTTTAACGTGTCCTCTATGTTGGGCTCGTTGACGGTGACGGGCTGGAAGCGGCGCTCCAGGGCGGTATCCTTCTCGATATGCTTGCGGTACTCGTTGAAGGTGGTGGCGCCGATGACCTGGATCTCGCCCCGGCTGAGGGCGGGCTTGAGGATATTGGCGGCGTTCATGCTGCCCTCGGCGTCGCCGGCGCCCACGATGTTGTGGACCTCGTCGATGACCAGAATCACGTTGCCCGCCTTGCGGATCTCCTCGATGAGGCCCTTCATGCGGCTCTCAAACTGGCCCCGGAACTGAGTGCCGGCCACGAGAGCCGTCAAGTCCAGGAGGTAGACCTCCTTGGACCGGAGCTTGAAGGGCACGTCCCCGGCGGCGATGCGCTGGGCAAGGCCCTCGGCGATGGCGGTTTTGCCCACGCCGGGCTCGCCGATAAGGCAGGGGTTGTTCTTCTGGCGGCGATTCAGTATCTGCACCACCCGCTCGATCTCCTCGGCCCGGCCGATGACGGCGTCCAGTTTGCCCTGCCGGGCACGCTGGCTCAGGTTGATGCAGTAATTATCCAGAAACTTGTGCTTCTTTTCCGTCTTGGGGGCGGTGCGCTGGGGGCCCGCTCCGTTACCCTCCCCCTGCTGGGGGGCGGGAGAATTGGCGTTATTATTGAAAAAGCGGTTCAAAAACGGGAAGGTGGCGGTTTTGCCCGCTTCCTCGTCGTCACCGTCGTCGCCGCCGGGCAGGTCGTCCGCCTCCTCGGCGCCGCCGAAGGCCTGGAGCATCTCGTTGCTGATGTTATCCAGATCCTCGGGGGTGATGCCCATGCGCTGGATCATCTCCTGGACCTGGGGCAGATTCAGCTTGGCGGCGCACTGGAGGCACAGGCCCTCGTTGACCATCTCGTTTTTCTCATTCATGCGGGTGATGAACACCACCGCCACGTTTTTTCTGCATTTGGAACAAAGGGTAGGCTTCATATCGGGTTCCTCCGTATCGTTGGAATAGGGGTCAGCGCAGGGCGGTAATCAGCTCCATAAAGCCGCTGCCGGTAAAATAACGGGTGATGTAGGTTTGGGACACAAGCTCGGCGGTGAGCCAGCCGAAGCGGCGGCAGACCCAGGTGAGGATAAACACCAGCAGCACGCCCAGCAGCAGGCCCAGGATACCGCCGCCTACGGCGTCGATGCTGTGGATGGCGGGGAGCTTGGAGGCCGCCTCCAGAGGGCGGGTGATGAGCCACAGCACCGCCAGCAGCACCAGGAAGGCCACCACGAACACGCACACATGGACCACCTGGGTCAGCACGGCGGTGACGGCGTCGGTGACGGCGGTCTGGGCCGTCACCTGGGCGGTGTCCAGCATATCCTGGAGCTTGGTGCTGAGGGCGCTGCCGGGCACGCTGCGCATGGTGACGCCGGAGAGGCTGCCCCCCTGGGGCAGGAACTTGTCGATGACGTGCTGCAGCACCTTGGGCTGCAGCCAGTCCACCACCGGCTGCGTCAGGTGGGCGGCGCTCCAGGAGGCCCCCGCCAGGGACACGCCCAGCACGGCAATGCTCATCAGGCTCTTGAGAAAGCCCCGGTGGGCGCCGATGATCCAGCTGACCACCAGCACCAGCACCAGAATAATATCGATAATGTAGGGATGTTCGGCAATAACAGACATTTTATTCTCCTTTTGGCCCCATCAGGGCAGGTACAGGCTGGCGGAGGTGGTGCCGGCCAGGACGGCAGAGCCGTCGCTGCGCATCAGCACGGCCCGGACGTCGCTGACGTCGTCCAGGTGACCCACCGCCGTCAGGGTTTTATCGTAGATCTCAAGAGAGTCGGCGCACAGGAGGCCCGTATAGCGCCCGGCGGTGGACAGGCCGGTGATCTCCCGGTCGATATCCGCCACGCCCAGCTCATCCCCGGCGCTGCTGACGGTCAGCAGGCGGTACTGGCTGCCTGTGGCATAGCGGCTGAGCAGCACCGCGGCAAAGCCGTTTTCCGACAGGGTGCAGCGGCGCAGCAGCCAGCCGCCGTAGTCGTAGGTGGCGGTCACGGCGCCGGAGGTGTCCACGAAATAGAGGCCCTCCTCCCCCACGGCGCAGAAACGGCCGTCCACCCAGCCCACATCGTAAACCATGCCGTCGCAGATGGGGACGTCGGCCACGGGATTTTCCTGGTTGACCCGGTAAATCACGGCGCAGCTGGCGTAGCCGTCATCCTGCCGGCCCAGGGTCACCGCCATGAGATAGCGGCTATCCCGGCTGAGGGCGGCGCAGACCACGAAGCGGTCGGCGGAGTTGTACTGAAAGATGACGCCGCCGTCGCCGTCATAGACGGACACGCTGGCCTTATAGCCGCTTTTGCCGCTGACCACGGTGACGTAATTCTGCTCGTTGACGGTGGCGCAGAGGATGGCGTCCTCGCCGGAGAGCTCCCACAGCACGCCCTTTTTGCCCAGCACATAGAGATTCTTGCCGCCCACGTCGTAGGCCACGGCCCGCTTGCTGCCCTGCACCAGGACGGGATCGGTGAAGCGGATGGCCCGGTTTTCCACGGTGTAGCCGCTCTCGTTGATCAGCAGGAGCTGGTTGCGGCTGAGGTTCACCAGGCTACCGTCCAGGGCAGCGTAGGTGCTGGACACGTCCACGGCGTAGTGGTACAGCCGGGCGCAGCCGTTTTCGTCCTTCTTGGCGGTGAGATACATCACGCTGCGGCGCAGGCCGTCGAAGGCGCTCTGGTCCCACAGCAGCACGCCGGTGACGATAAGGGCCGCCCCCAGGGCCAGCAGGGCCAGGGTGAGCCAGGGGCTGCGGCGGCGCTTCTGCACCCGCTTGGGCTGCTCCTCCTGGGGATTGCCCAGGGTAAACGTTTTCCAGTTGTTGGTATTGTTATCCATTGAGCCGTTCATCCTCATACCACACGTGGGTCAGATACAGTCCGCCGGGAGGGGCGGTGGGGCCCGCCAGGGTCCGGTTGCCCGAGGCCAGAATGACGGGGATGTCCTCCGGCGCCAGCTTGCCCTCGGCGGCGTACAGCACGGTGCCGGTGATGGCCCGTACCATGTTATACAAAAACCCGTTGGCGCATACCTTCAGCTCCAGCAACTCGCCGCTGCGGCGGACGTTGCAGTAGTAAATGGTGCGCACGGTGCTGCGGACGTTGGTGCCCACGCTGCGCACGGCGGCAAAATCGTGGGTGCCCTCAAAGGCCCGGGCGGCGGCGTCCATCACAGCCTCGTCCAGATGCTTGGGGTAAAAATAGGCGCGGTTTACATAAAACGGATTCTTGATGCGGGAGTTATAGATGCGGTAGGTGTATTCCTTTTTGATGCAGGAGCCGATGGCGTTGAAATCGTCGGCCACCTCATAGGCCGCCTTTACCACAATGTCCTCGGGGATGTGGGTGTTGACGGCGAAGGGCAGGCGCTCCACCGGGATGGCGGAGGCGGTGTGAAAATTGGCCACGTAGAACTCGGCGTGGACGCCGGCGTCGGTGCGGCCGCAGCCGGTAACACGGATGGGCTCGCCGCACACCATGGAAAGGCCCCGCTCCAGCGTGGCCGCTACGGAGACCTCCGTCTTCTGCACCTGCCAGCCGTGGTAGGCGGTGCCGTTATACATCAAAATCAGCGCGATATTGCGCAAGGCTTCCGCCTCCTTCTCATGGGTCAAAGACCCAGGATTTTCATGGTGATCACCGCCGCCGGCAGCAGGGCGCACAGGGCCAGCACCGCCCAGTCCACGGCGCGGCAGCGCAGCACGTGGAGGGCCGTGCGGCCCTGGCCGCCGTGGTAGCAGCGGCACTCCATGGCGGTGGCCAGCTCGTCGGCCCGGCGGAAGGCGCTGATGAACAGCGGCACCAGAATGGGCACCAGGGCCCGGGCCCGGCGCAGCAGGGAGCCGCTTTCAAAGTCGGCGCCCCGGGCCTTCTGGGCGGAGATGATCTTGTCCGTCTCCTCGATGAGGGTGGGGATGAAGCGCAGGGCGATGGACATCATCATCGCCAGCTCGTGGACGGGGAAACGGAGCTTTTTCAGAGGCCGCAGCAGGCTCTCCAGGGCATCGGTGAGGCTGATGGGGCTGGTGGTGTAGGTCAGGAGGAAGGTGCCGGTAATCAGCATGACGATGCGCAGCACCATGGCCACGGCGGCGCGGACGCCCTCCGCCGTGATGTGGCGGCCCAGCCAGGTGGCGCCAAGGGCGGTGCCGGGGGTGAAAAAGAGATTCATCACGGCGGTGAACAGCACGATGATATACACCGCCTTCAGGCCACGGGTCAGAGCGCGCAGCGGCACCCGGGAAAGGGTCACCGCCACGGCCAGGGCCAGGAACATGACGCCGTAGGTCAGGGGGCTGGCGGCGTTAAACAGGGCCACGATGTACAGCACCACGCACACCAGCTTGATGCGGGGGTCCAACCGGTGCAAAAAGGTGTCGCCGGGGAAGAACTGGCCCAGGGTGATATCCTTCAGCATACGCCGCCCCCTTTCAGCGCCAGCAGCCGGCGGGCCAGGGCGTCCACGGTGTAGACGTCATCGCCCACGGGGATACCCCGGTCACGGAGCAGGGCGGCGATGCGGGCGCTCTGGGGCACGTCCAGCCCCACCGCCTCCAGCTCCGCCACGCGGGAGAACACCTCCCGGGGGGCGCCGTCCATAAAGACTTTGGCCTGATTCATAACGATGACCCGGTCCACGTTGGCGGCGATCTCCTCCATGGAGTGGCTCACCAAAATGACGGTGGCACGGCGCTGCTGCCGGTAGCGGCCCAGCATGGCCATCATCTCCTGCCGGCCCCGGGGGTCCAGCCCGGCGGAGGGCTCGTCCAGCACCAGCACGTCCGGCTCCATAGCCATGACGCCGGCGATGGCGGCCCGGCGCTTCTGCCCGCCGGACAGGGCAAAGGGGGACTGGGATAAAAGCGATTCGTCCAGCCCCACCACGGCGGCGGCGTCGCGGACACGGCGGGCCACCTCGTCGGCGGCCAGGCCCATATTTTTCGGCCCGAAGGCGATATCCTGGGCCACCGTCTCCTCAAAGAGCTGGTACTCCGGGTACTGGAACACCAGCCCCACCCGGAAGCGGACGGAGCGGATGTCGCCGCCCTTGGCCCAGATGTCTCTGCCGTCCACCAGGACGCGGCCGGAGGTGGGCTTCAGAAGGCCGTTGAAATGCTGGATCAGCGTGGATTTGCCGCTGCCGGTATGGCCGATGATGCCCACGCACTCCCCGGGCATGACGGACAGATCCACCCCCTCCACCGCCGTGCGCTGAAAGGGCGTGCCGGCGCTGTAGGTATGGGTAAGCTGCTGTATCTCTAAAATCGGATTCACGATGGTATTTTCCTCACTTCCCCAGCCAGTTGGCGATGGCGTCGGCACATTCGGCGGCGGTCATGGCGTCCGGGGGCATCTGGGCCCCGGCGCTGCGCAGCAGATGCAGCAGCTCCGCCGTGTCCGGGGCGGCAAGCCCCAGGCTGTGGAGCCGCTCCACCTGGGTGAATATCTCACGGGGGGCGCCGTCCATGGCGATGGCGCCGCCGTCCATCACCACCACCCGGTCCGCCTCCAGGGCCTCGTCCATGTGGTGGGTGATGAGCACCACGGTGATGCCCTGCTCCCGGTGCAGCTTGTGGATGGTGGCCAGCACCTCCCGGCGGCCCACCGGGTCCAGCATGGCGGTGGCCTCGTCCAGCACGATGACCTCCGGGGCCATGGCGATGATGCCGGCGATGGCCACACGCTGCTTCTGTCCGCCGGAGAGAAGATGGGGGGCGTGGCGGGCAAAGTCGGCCATGCCCACGGCCCGGAGGGCGTCGTCCACCCGGCGGCGGATCTCCGCCGTGGGCACGCCCAGGTTCTCCGGGGCGAAGGCCACGTCCTCCTCCACCACGTTGGCCACGATCTGGTTGTCCGGGTTCTGGAACACCATGCCCACCCGGCGGCGAATCTCCAGGAGGAGCGCCTCGTCCCGGGTGTCCATGCCGTCCACGGTCACGGTGCCGCCCGAGGGCAGGAGCACCGCGTTCATGTGCTTGGCCAGGGTGGATTTGCCGGAGCCGTTATGGCCCAGAACGGCCACAAAGCTGCCTTTTTCAATGGTGAGATTCACGCCCTCCAGGGCAGCCTGGGCCTCCCGACCCTCCTGGGCGGGATAGGTGAAGGTCACGTCCTTGCATTGAATCATTGACAATCCTCACAATAAAGAGAAGGTTTTTTCATGAAAAGCCACAAAAGCCAGCCCAAAAACGTACCCACAGCGTTGAGCAGCAGGTCGTCCACGTCAAAGGCCCGGCCCACCAAGAGCTGGAAAAGCTCGATGGCCGCCGTGATGGCCCAGGCCAGGGCGGCCACGGTGTACCACCGACTGCCGCGCCACAGCATGCCCCGCATCCAGCCAAAGGGCAGAAACATCACCACGTTGGCAAGGAAGATGGCCTTGCTGTACCGCAGGGATCGCAGCAGCGCCAGGTTCAGCGTGCCGATGCGGAAGAAGGGGCCCGGATAGCCGTGGGCCAAGGCGTCGTAGGGATGGAAGTCCCGGGGCGTCAGGGTCAGCATGGCCATGCCGCCGCAGTACAGCACGAAGGCGGCCAGCGCCAGCTCCCGCCGGGGACGGCTCACAAGGCCCAGGCGGCGGAGGCGGCTTTGCCGCAGGGGCCACAGGACAGCCCACAGCACCAGCGCCGCCACCATGCCGGCGGACATATCCCGCAAAAAGGCAACGATCATTCCGCCATCCAGCGGCCGGTGGCGCCGCAGGGCAGGGCCATGCCCGACGCGGTGCAGGGCAGACCCAGCTCGTCCCAGGTCACCCTGCCGCCGAAGCGGCGGCCCACCAGCATCTGCAGAATGTAGCCCAGCACACTGGGGGCCAGGCCGGTGGTGTAGCTGTTGAGAATGACGAACAGGGGCTTGTCCGACAGCACCTGGCTCACCAGGCGGACGAAGGGATAGAGGTTTTCCTCCAGCTTCCACACCTCGCCGCCGGGTCCCCGGCCGTAGCTGGGGGGATCCATGATGATGGCGTCGTAGGTCTTGCCCCGGCGGATCTCCCGCTCCACGAACTTGGCGCAGTCGTCCACGATCCAGCGGATGGGGGCCTCCTGGAGGCCGGAGCACCTGGCGTTCTCCTTGGCCCAGGCCACCATGCCCTTGGCGGCGTCCACGTGGCAGACGGACGCCCCCGCCTTGGCGCAGGCCACGGTGGCGCCGCCGGTGTAGGCGAACAAATTCAGCACCCGGATGGGCCTGTCAGCCCTGCGGATGGCCTCCATGGCGAAGTCCCAGTTGGCGGCCTGCTCGGGGAAGAGGCCGGTGTGCTTGAAGTTCATGGGCTTGACCTGGAAGGTCAGGTCCTTATAGCGGATGGGCCAGCTCTCGGGCAGGTGGTTTTTGTCCCAGTGGCCGCCGCCGGAGGCCGAGCGGCTGTACCGGGCGTCGGCGGTGCGCCAGCCCTTGTGCTGGTGGTCAGACTCCCAGATGGCCTGGGGGTCGGGGCGCACTAAAATCTGCCTGCCCCACCGCTCCAGCTTTTCGCCGCCGCCGCAATCCAGCAGCTCATAATCCTGCCAACCGTCCGCTACCCACATAAAGCCATACCTCCGCATATTAAATCAGTATAGTATTATACAATAAAGTGATTTTTCCGTCAAGGCCGGGGGAATGGGTAAAAAAGGAAAAAAGCCCCTCTCCCCAAAACGGGAGAGGGGCGGCGGTGATAAACGGGTTGGCCCGGGTCAGCCCTGGTTGGCCCGCTCCTGGATGGCCTTCATGGTGGCCTCCTCGGCGGCAGCCTGGGCGGCGGCAATGTTGGCGGCGTTGATCTCGTCGGTGTCCTCCACCAGCTTGCACACCACCAGGTAACGGTGGTTGTCGTCGCCGTTCTTGCACACGGAGAGGATCAGCACCCGGTCGCCGGCCACGGGGATATTGTCCTTATCCACGTTGGTGGAGGCGTCGGTCTCCTTCCACAGCTGGGCGAAGAAGTCGTTGAACACGGCGTCGTTGGTAAAATCGTGATAATACAGGACATGGTCCAGGGAATACTGGGCCCCGCCCACGATGCGGTAGGTCAGCCGGCGGCCCTCCTGGTAGAGGTACACCACCTGGTCGTCGCCGAACTTCAGCTGCTTGAGATAGGTCTGCAGGCCGCCGAACATGGTGCGGTTGGCCATATTGTGGCCGTAGATGATGGTGACGGGGTCGTTCAGGTCGGTGCCGTTGGCCCGGATGCCCTCCACGTACGCCTCGGTGAACAGCGTGCCGCTCTTGGAGGTGTTGCCGTCCAGATCCCGGTTGAGGTAGTAGTCACGGTCGGTGGGGTGCTGGGCGATGGGATAGCTGACGTCGGCGGGGGTGCCCAGCACGGCGGAGGTGCCGGGGATCTCCAGCCAGGCGTACACGTCGGCGTATTTGTCCATAATCTCCTGGGCGCCCTCGGGCAGGATGACCTCTACCGGCTCCACCTCTTCGGGCTCGATGATGATGGGCCCCTCGTTCACAGGCGTCTCCGCCTCCGATTCCGTCTTTTTGCCGCAGCCGCCCAGGGCAGCCGCCAGCGCCACCACCAGCACAGCGGCAGTCACACCGCAGGCCGTCAGCGTGCGGCGGCGGATGGGGCCGCGCATCTGAAAGGCCTTGATGAATCTCTGCATTTTTTCTTTCATATTCGTTCCCTCACTTTACTGAATAGGGCACAATTCCACATTTATAACGGCATTATAGCATATCCCGCAGGGAAAAGCAACCGCTTTCGCAGAGGATCGGCGGTCAGCGGCCCAGCAGGGCCTTGGCCTTCAGCACCGCCACCACCGTCTTGGCGTCCCGGATCTCCCCGGAGAGGCAGGCCTGGGACAGCTCTGTGAAGGGGACGCGGGACACGGTGAGGAATTCGTCATCGTCGGGGTGGGTGTCCCCCACCGTCAGGCCCCGGGCCATGAAGAGGTAGAGCCGCTCGGCGTAGCAGCCCGGGGAGGGGATCAGCTCGCCCATGGGCAGCCACCGCTCCGCCGTGACGCCCACCTCCTCCTGCAGCTCCCGCTTGGCGGTGACCAGGGGCTCCTCCCCCGCCTCCCGCTTGCCGGCGGGGATCTCCCACATGGCCCGGGAGAAGGCGTAGCGGTACTGCTGCACCATGAACACCCGGTCCTCGTCGTCGATGGCCAGGATGCCCACGCCGCCGGGGTGGTCGATGATCTCCCGCAGGGCGGTGTTGCCGTCGGGCAGGGTGACGGTGTCCACGTGGAGCGTTACGATGCGGCCTTGAAAAATATCCTGCCGGCTGACGAAATTCTCGGTCAAATCCATGGGGCAAGTCTCCTTTTTTGCTGAAATAACGGCCCCATTGTACCACAGGTTTGCCCCAGGCGCAATATTTACAGATTGTTACCGTTTTGTTTCTTGCGGAGGCGGGGAAAATATGGTATGCTATACGGGCACGACCGGGAAAGGAGGCGCATCCGCCATGGAGAAGTCCGGCGTCAAAATCGCGGCCCAGAACCGCAAGGCCCGCCACGACTACTTGGTGGAGGAGCGCTACGAGGCCGGCATCGAGCTGTTCGGCACGGAGGTCAAGTCCATCCGCCAGGGTACGCTGAACCTGAAGGACAGCTTCGCCAACGCCAAGGACGGGGAGCTGTACGTCTATAATATGCACATCTCCCCCTATGAGCACGGCAACATCTTCAACCGGGACCCTGACAGGCCCAAGCGGCTTTTGATGCACAAGCGGGAGATACGCAAGCTCCACGACCTGCAAAAGCAGGACGGCTACGCGCTGATCCCCCTGTCGGTGTACTTCAAAAACAGCCGGGTGAAGGTGGAGCTGGGCCTTTGCAAGGGCAAGAAGAATTACGACAAGCGCCAGGCCATCACCGAGCGGGACGCCAAGCGGGAGATGGACAGAGCCAGAAAGGAACGGTACTGATATGACCAACAATCCCATTGCCACCATTGAGATGGACACCGGCAAGACCATCACCATTGAGCTGTACCCCGACGTCGCCCCCCAGAGCGTGCGGAACTTCATCGCCCTGGCCAACAGCGGCTTCTATGACGGGCTGATTTTCCACCGGTGCATCTACGGCTTTATGATCCAGGGCGGCTGCCCCGACGGCACCGGCATGGGCGGCCCCGGCTACTGCATCCGGGGCGAGTTCGCCAGCAACGGCTTCCCCAACGACCTGCGCCACACCCGGGGCGTGCTGAGCATGGCCCGGGCCATGGCCCCCGACAGCGCCGGCAGCCAGTTCTTCATCATGCACAAGGACGCCCCCCATCTGGACGGCGACTACGCCGCCTTCGGCATGGTCATGGACGGCATGGACGTGGTGGACGAGATCGTGTCCGTCCCCCGGGATATGATGACCAACAAGCCCAAGAAGCCCCAGGTGATGGCCAAGGTGCGTGTGGACACCAAGGGCGTGGACTACCCGGCGCCGGAGAAGCTGCCGGACCCTTACCACGGATAACATAATAACGGCCCCTCCCCTGCCCGGTGCGCCGGGCAGGGCGGGCCCCCATAGAAACGGGGATGTACCGGTTTCGACGGGGGTGCGGAGCCAGGATAAGCGGGCGGTGGCGCCTGGCCACCTTAAAACGGGCAATTTATAAATTAAAGAACAACGATAATACCGTTGCCGTCGCTGCCTAAGTCAGCGACCGTCTGAACCGGAGAGGCCGCAGGCCGGGAAAGGCGTCGTTTATGCGGCGTCCGTGCGGCGGGAAAGAGTTGACCCGCCCACGCATCATGACTCTACTGAGCCGTAACGTCTGTTAAGTGCCGTTGCGGGGAGGGAATGATTAAATCTTAACTGCGCCCGGAGAAAATCCTGAGGAAGTGCTTTCGGACAGGGGTTCGACTCCCCTCATCTCCACCATGAAAAAAGCAGCCGATAGGCTGCTTTTTTCAGTTATATTCGCCCTTCGGACGAGTGATATTGCGCTTCGCGCAGTTTAGGGCGAATATAATATCACTTTGCGGCGCATCCGCAAAATATAACTGTGCCGTCAGGCACAATATCACTGCCGCCAAAGGCGGCAATCACACTTGATATTTCAAGAGTTTACATCCATTTACCAAAACCGCAAATCCATCTTTTTCATACCCCATTGCCATGAAAAAAAGCACTTGCTTCGGCAAGTGCTTTTTTCAGCGATATCAATCCACTGCGCGGATTGGCGATATGCGCTTCGCGGGCGATATTGGCCCGCGGCCACCGATATGCCTGCGGGCGCGGCGCGGGCCGCCGGGCGCCAGTGACGGCCCGCGAGGTACGAGCGGCTGCCGGAACAAGTGCCCTTGGGGTAGGCGTCGGCCCCTACGGGGGATGCGGCAGCGGGTTGCAGCCAACGGTGCCTTTCAGCACATTCGATGCGTGGGCACGGCGGGCCGGGGTCGTCCCGCCCTACGGTGGTCATCGACGCCGATTGCCTTTCATCTGGCCTTGGCGATGGTCGCCACCGCCTTGGCGGGACACGCAGCGCCAGCGACACCCTGCGAAGAATGAGCAGTTGGTGGAGCCAGTGCCCTTGGGGCAGTCCCGCCCTACGGGTGGGGGCGTTACCCCGCGTAGGGCGCGACGACCCGGCGCGCCGTTCGCGGTTGGCGATACCCGCCGGGAGCGGGCCGCCGGGCGCCAGTGACGGCCCGCGAGGTACGAGCGGCTGCCGGAACAAGTGCCCTTGGGGTAGGCGTCGGTCCCTACGGGGGATTCGGCAGCGGGTTTGCGGCAGCGGCGTCTTTTACATAATCGAAAATGGGCTGGGGCGGACAGGGTCGTCCGCCCCTACGGAGTTATCGGTGCCGTTTGCGGCGGTCAGCACCGTTTCAGCCCAATTCCTCCTCCGCCTTTTTCAGGGCGGCGGCTATGACCTGGTCCATGTCGTAATATTTATACTCCCCCAGGCGGCCGCCGAAAACGGTGCGTGTTTCGCCGTCGGCCAGGGCTTTATACCGGGCGTAGAGGGCGGCGTTTTTCCCGTCGTTCACCGGGTAGTAGGGCTCGTCACCCGCCTTCCACTCGGAGGAATACTCCCGGGAGATGACGGTTTGGGGGATATCGTTTCCATCGTCGTCCTTGCCGAACTGGAACCATTTATGCTCGATGATCCGGGTCCAGGGGGTGTCCCGGTCGGTATAATTCACGGCGGCGTTGCCCTGGAAGTTGGGCACGTCCAGCAGCTCCGTTTCAAAGCGGACGGAGCGGTATTCCAGGGGCCCGAAGCGATAGGCGTAAAAGGCGTCGATGGGGCCGGTGTAGACGGTGGTGTGGGCCAGGGCGTCCAGGGCGGGGCGGTCTTGGAGATAGTCCACCCCCAGGCGCACCTCCACCCCCGCCAGCATCCGCTCCACCAGGCGGGTATAGCCCCCCAGGGGGATGCCCTGGTAGAGGGCGTTGAAATAATTGTTGTCGAAGGTGAGGCGCACCGGCAGGCGGCGGATGATGAAGGCGGGCAGCTCCGCGCAGGGGCGGCCCCACTGCTTCTCCGTGTAGCCCTTCACCAGCTTTTCGTAGATGTCCCGGCCCACCAGGGAGATAGCCTGCTCCTCCAGGTTGCGGGGCTGGGTGATGCCGCTGTCCCGGCGCTGGCGGTCGATCTCCGCGGCGGCCTGGGCCGGGGTGGTGACGCCCCACATCCGGTTGAAGGTGTACATATTGAAGGGCAGGGAGTACAGCTCCCCCTTATAGTTGGCCACCGGGGAATTGGTGAAGCGGTTGAAGTCCGCAAAGCGGTTTACATAATCCCACACCGCTCGGTCGTTGGTGTGGAAAATATGGGCGCCGTAGCGGTGGACATGGATGCCGGCCACCGGCTCCGTGTACACGTTGCCGGCGATATGGGGCCGCTTGTCGATGACCAGGGCGGTCTTGCCCCGCTCCTTTGCCTGCTGGGCGAACACGGCGCCGTAGAGCCCCGCGCCCACGATAAGGTAATCATACATAGTCTCACTCCCCCAACCTTTCGATGGTCAGCGCGCCGTCCAGGAACTGCTGGTAGCGGTCGCAGATGCCCGCCACGTCGGTGCCGTAGGCCACCTGGCGGCCCTTGTGGAGCCACAGCACCTTGCCGCAAAGCTGGCGCACCTGCTCCAGGGAGTGGGACACCAGGATGGTGGTGGCGCCGCTGTTGATGACCTCGTGCATTTTGGCCTCGCTCTTCTTGCGGAAGGCGCCGTCACCCACCGACAGCACCTCGTCCAGAATGAGGATATCTGGCTTCACCAGGCAGGCGATGGAAAAGGCCAGACGGGATTTCATGCCGGAGGAGAGCTGCTTGAAGGGGCGCTCCTGAAAGTCCTTCAGCTCAGCAAAGGCAATGATTTCATCGTATTTCTCGTCCATAAAGCGGCGGGTGTAGCCCAGCATGGCGCCCCGGAGATAGGCGTTCTCCTTTACGGTCAGCTCGCCGTCGAAGCCGCTGGCCAGCTCCAGCAGGGCGGCGATGCTGCCCTGGCGGCGGATGGTCCCCTCGGTGGGCACCATGATGCCGGACACAGCTTTCAGCAGCGTGGATTTTCCGGCGCCGTTGGAGCCGATGATGCCCAGCATCTCCCCCCGCTCCAGGGAGAAGGTGACGTCCTTATCTGCCCAGAACTCGGTGACGTGGTAGTGGCCCGTCAGCTTGCGCATGACGAACTCCTTGAGGCCGATGTCCTTGAAATCGCCGGTGATATACCGAATGGACACGTTGTTTACTTCCAGAATTGCCATATCGCCACCTCACACATAGTACAGGAACTGGTGGTTGTACTTCTTGTACATCCAGCAGCCCAGGGCCAGGACGATGAGGGCCTCCGCCGCCATCAGCAGGTGATAGGGCCAGGACAGCACAGCGCCGTCTATGGTGATCACCCGGAAATACTTGATGATGAGATAGACGGGATTGGCCAGGAAAATGCGCTGGATCTCGGGTCTGAAATTATCCACGGAGTAAAAGATGGCGGAGGCGTACATCAGAAGCTGGGTGAACACGCTCCAGAGATACTGCATATCCCGGAAAAACACGTACAGCGCCGACAGGATGAGCCCGATGCCCATATTCAGCAGCACCAGGCAGGTGATGGGATACAGCAGCAGGAAAAACCGCCAGGTAAAGGTGATATGATCCATCACGCAGAACAGCAGGAACACCGTCAGCGTCAGGCCGAAGTTGATGAGGCACTGGGCGTTCTTGGCCAGCAGGAACAGGTATTTGGGCACGTTGACCTTGGTGAAAATATGGGCGTTGCCCGTCAGAGAGGTCATGCCCTGGTTGGTGGACTCGCTGAAAAAGGAAAACACCAGGTTGCCGCAGAAGAGGAAGGTGGTATAGTGGGGCGTAGAGCGGCCGAAAAACTGGGTGAACACCAATCGCATCACCAGCAGCGTAAAGTGTACCCTTTGTCAAGGACACAATGGGTTTTTCAAATCAGGGCTCGGCAAAGACTTAATGCCTGAAACCATTTGGTTTTGGGATGTGCAGAGGATACCTCCCGGTAGTTAGATAATCATAGTATTCTGCCGGAGCT
>JAFPXK010000086.1 GCA_017412585.1 Oscillospiraceae bacterium | reverse complement strand
GATGGCAAATCGAATCCCCCGGCGGCGAAGGGCGCGGAAGCGGCGGCTGCGTCGCCACCTTGCCAGCCAGCCCTCCCCTGCCGGCACCGGGCAGCGCAGCAGCGCCGCGCCCCGCACCGTCACCACGCCCGCTTCCCCGCCGCCTGTTTCCACATACGCCACCATAGCAACGCCCCCTCCCGCCAGTGTATGGTGAGAGGGGGTGAAATAGTATGAAAGCATCGCAGATTTCGCGCCCGCAGGCGCGAACCCATTGAAATCCAAAATTTCTGACGACATGTACCCCAAGGGCACTGGCTCCACCAACCGCTCATTCTTCGCGGTGTGTCGCTGGCGCGCGTCAGAAATTTTACTTCTCAGCCCGCGCAGTGTGCCAGCGCAGCGAGTGCGCGGAGCGGGCTGTAAACCTTCTATTTCAAAATGGCAAAGCCATTTTGAAATAAGTAGCGCCCCCTCCCGCCAGTGTATGGTGAGAGGGGGCGGTATATTCCCGCAAAGGCTTAGTCCCACATGACGTAGCCGGAGAGGTAGTTGAGGGGGTTGACGTAGACGCCGTTTTCCATGATGCGGAAGTCCAGATGGGGGCCGGTGCTGACGCCGGTATTGCCGGACACGGCGATCTTCTCCCCCTGGGCCACCACCTGGCCCACGGTGACGTTGATCTTGCTCAGATGGCCGTAGGTGGTGGAGAAGCCCACGCCGTGGGAGATGATGACGCAGTTGCCGAAGCCGCCGTTCCAGCCCGCCAGCACCACGGTGCCGGCCTTGGAGGCCACCACGTCCACGTAGCTGACGCCGATGTCGATGCCGTTATGCACCGTACTGGCGCCGGAGGTGGGGGCCCGGCGGGGGCCGAACTTGGAGGTGATGTACTTGGTGGCCACGTTGACGGGCCAGACGTAGCCGCCGGAGCTGCCGGAGCCGATGCCAAGCTGCTGGATCAGCTTTTCCACTTCTTTCATGGCGGACTCCAGGGCCGCTTCCTCGGAAGCCACCTGGTCGTAGGCCGCCTGGGCGCCGGCCTGGGTGGACAGATACTCCTGGTACACGGCCCGGTACTCCTCCGCCAGCTTCTCCTGGTCGGATTGGGCCTGCTCCAGCTCCTGCTGTTCCGTCTCCAGCTCCTGGCGGGTGGCGTCCAGCTCGGCCCGGATGTCCTGGAGCCCTGCAATGATCTGCTGGTTATAGGCCATGATCTCGTTGATGAAATCGATGCGGCTCAAAAGGTCCGCAAAGCCGGTGGAGCGGAACAGCACCGACCAGTAGGACGTGACGCCACGCTCCTCCTCCTGGCGCACCTGGCCGCAAAACAGGTCATACTGCTCCTGCTCGGCGGCCTCCACGGCGGCAAGGCTGGACATGGTGATGTCGATTTTCTGCCGGATCAGGTCGATCTCCTCCCCCAGCAGCTTGATCTGATTCTCGGCGGCGTCCTTCTTCTCCTTGGCCCCGGCGGTTTTCTTCTTGGCGTCGTTCAGGGCCGCCTTGGCGTCGTTCAGCTCTTTTTTCTTGTCGGTGATTTGCTGGTTCAGCTCCGTCTTTTTGGCGTTGGCGGCCTCGGTGGCCTTTCGCCGGGCTTCGGCGTCGTCCGCGGCGGCGGACAGGCACAGGGCGGTCACCATCAGCACGGCGCACAGCAGGGCAACGATGCGTTTCATCTTTTTCATACTCACACCCTCAGGAAGCGATGAATGGCCATCAGGCTGCCGGCGATACCCACCAGCATGCCCACCACCAGGAAGAACAGGGCCACGGGAGCCCAGATGGCGCCGAAGGGCACGATGCGGATGAGCTGCAGGGTGTCGTTGCCGGCGATGCCGTCAGCGATGGCGGCGTACAGCAGCCACTGCAGGCCGAAGGCCACTACAGAGCCCACCAGGCCGAAAATCATGCCCTCAAACACGAAGGGCCAGCGGATGAAGCCGTCGGTGGCACCCACTACCTTCATAATGGCGATTTCATCCTTCCGGTCGAAGGTGGTGAGCTTGATGGTATTGGAGATGATGAACAGCGACACCACCAGCAGCACGGCGATGAGGGCGAAGGAGATGATCTGGGCCACGTTGCGCACGGTGATGAAGCCGGTGGTGATGGCCTCGTCGGCCCGGACCTTGTCGATGCCCTCCACGTCCTCCACCGCGGCGGCGATGGCGTGCATCTGCTCCTGGTCGGTGATGTGGATGACGTAGCGGTGGCGGAACACGTTGGCGCTCAGCTCGCTGTACAGTCCGTTTTCGTCGTAGTTGGCCACGTAGGTATCCCGGGCCTCCTGGCGGGAGACGAAGGTGACGTCCGCCACGCCGGGCACGGCGGCCAGGCGGCTCTCAATGGCCTGGGCCTCCTGGTCGGAGAGGCTGTCGTCCACAAAGGCGACGACGGCGTTCTCCCGCTGCAATATCTCCAGGTTCACGTTGGCGTTGTAGGCCACCAGGGAGAAGGTGCCCATAATCAGCAGGCAGGCCACGGTGATGCCCACGGCGGCAAAGGACATAAAGCCGTGGGTCAGCATATTGCGGCAGCCCTCGCTGAAAAAGTATCCGATATTCTTCATGCTTCCACCTCGTATGTACCCACGCCGTCACCGATGACGGTGCCCCGGTCCAGCAGAATGACCCGCTTGCGGAAATGGTTCACCAGCTCCCGCTCATGGGTCACCACGATGACGGTGGTGCCCAGGGCGTTGATGCGCTCGAGAAGCGTCATGATCTCCAGGGACATGGCGGGGTCCAGGTTGCCGGTGGGCTCGTCGGCCACGATGGTGATGGGGTTATTCACCAGGGCCCGGGCGATGGCCACACGCTGCTGCTCGCCGCCGGAGAGCTGGTCGGGAAAGCTCTTCTCCTTGCCCCGCAGGCCCACCAGCTCCAGCACGTAGGGGATGCGCTCCTGGACGGTGGCTCTGGAGGCGCCCACGGCCCGCATGGCTAGGGCCAGGTTATCATACACCGTCTTATTCTGAATCAGCCGAAAGTCCTGGAAAATAACGCCCACGGTGCGGCGCATCAGGGGGATCTGCCACTCCCGGATGTTGCTGACGGAGAAGCCGTTGACCATCACCCGGCCCCTGTCGGGCACGATCTCGCCGGTGAGCAGCTTGATGATGGTGGACTTGCCGGAGCCGCTGGGGCCCACCAGAAAGGCAAAATCGCCGTCATCCACCTGAAACGACACGCCGTTGAGGGCATGGGTGCCGTTGACATAGGTTTTATGGACGTCCTTCAGTCTGATCATAGCGGTGCCAGTTCCTTTCGGGAGGCCCGCTGCCCGGAGAGGACAGCGGAGGCCAAATTGCGGCGTCGTCATTCGACGTCAGTCTACATTATATGCGTTTTCCCGCCGGATGGCAACCCAAACCGGGCGGCGAAAAGTGAAAAATGTGTGAACGGCGTCTATTCTGTTGGACGGCGCCGGCGGAGAAAAGTTCCCCGGGAAATGGAAATGCAGGCAGAAAAAGCCGGCCCTTTCGGGCCGGCTCTTATGGTTATGTCAGATTTCAGGCGTCGATGCCGCGGCTGGTGAGGTATTTCTTCACCATCAGGGCTACCTTGAAGGTGATGGCGTCGTCAAACTCCCGCAGGTCAAGGCCGGTGAGCTTCTTGATCTTCTCCAGGCGGTAGACCAGGGTGTTGCGGTGGACGAACAGCTTGCGGGCCGTCTCGGACACGTTCAGATTGTTCTCAAAGAACTTGTAGATGGTGAACAGCGTCTCCTGGTCCAGGGCGTCGATGGGGTTCTTCTTGAACACCTCCTGCAGGAACATCTCGCACAGGGTGGTGGGCAGCTGGTAGATCAGGCGGCCGATACCCAGGTTCTCATAGTTGATGACGTAGCGCTCGGTGTCGAACACCTTGCCCACCTCGATGGCAATCTGGGCCTCCTTATAGGACTTGGCCAGGTCGCGCAGGTGGATGGACATGGTGCCGATGCCCACGAAGACCCGGCTCTCGCCGTCCAGGCGCAGGGCCTCCTCGATGGAGGTGGCCACCTTTTCCATATCCCGGGTGGTGGCGGCGTCGTCCATCTGGTGGATGAGGGCCACGTCCTGCTCGCCCACAGACAGGACGAAATCGTTCTGCCGGTCGGGGAACAGGTTCTGCACCAGCTCCAGGGGCACCGACTCCAGCCGGTCGTCCACCGGGCGGATCACGAACACGGCCCGCTTCACCTCGGCGGCCACATGCAGCTCCTTGGCCCGCATGTAAATGTCGCTGATGAGGATATTATCGGAGATGATGTTCTTGATGAAGGAGCCCTTGTCGTGCTTCTCCTCATAGTAATTCTTGGCGCTGTTGAGGGCCACGGCAGCCATGGCGCAGACGGTGCGGCCGATGCTGTCATCGCCGCTGGCGAAAACGGCGTAGTCGAAATGGCTGCCCCAGCCGGGCAGGGCCTTGAAGGTCTTGCCCTCCAGCGCAATGCAATCGCCCTCCGCCGCGGCGATGGGCTCGATATATTTGCCCCACTTGGCGCCGATGGCCGTCAGCTCGCTGCAGGCGATGACGGTGCCCTCCGCGTCCATGACGCCGATGGTGCGATCGGTGGTCTCCTTAAACTGCAAAACCACGTTTTGAAAAATTCTACCCGACATGATGGCATCCTCCCGTCCGTGATACCGGCTGGTCTTTGTGCAATATGTTGTGTATCTTCCCGTATTATATCGTCATTATCACGGATTTGCAAGGACTTTTTTATATTTTCAACAAATTTTTGCCCTTGTTTTTTACTGGTTTGTCGATACTATCACAATCCCACGGCGGAATAGAGGGCTTCCACCTCCTCCGGGGTCAATTTTCGGCTTTCGCCGGGGGCCAGAGCGTCGTCCAGGGCCAGAGGGCCCATGGTGAGGCGCTTGAGATAGGTCACGTTTTTGCCCCGGGCCGCCAGCATCCGGCGGACCTGGTGGAACTTGCCCTCCTGCACCGTGACCCGGCACTCTTGGGGGGACAGGATCTCCAGCCGGGCGGGCAGGCAGGTGAAGTCTTTCAGCGGTATGCCGGCGGCGAAGGCGGCCACGTCCGCCGCCTCCAGGGGGGCGTCCACCCGGGCGTAATACACCTTGTCCACATGGTGGCGGGGGCTGGTGAGGCGGTGGTTCAGCGTGCCGTCGTCGGTGAGCAGCAGCAGTCCCTCGGTGTCCTTGTCCAGCCGGCCCACCGGGGACAAATCTCTGCGCCGCCAGGGGGCGGGGATCAGGTCCAGCACCGTGGGGGCGGTGCGATCCTCGGTTGCGGTGAGGACGCCGGCAGGCTTATGGAGCATGACGTAAAGAAAGGGCTCCCAGGCCAGGCTCTCACCGTCCACGGCGATGGCGGCGGTGTCGGTCACCTTCTGCTCCGCCGACGTGGCCCGGACACCGTCCACCGTCACCCGGCCCAGGCGGATCAGGTCCTTTACCTCCCGGCGGGAATATTGGCTGGCGGCGGCGATGCGCTTATCCAGACGCTCCATGGGCGTCACCTCCCTTTCTCAGGGGCAGTATATCATATTTTTGCCGGGAAAGGAATATGGTGGGGCAAAGGAGATGATGGGAATGCGGATCATTCATATTACCCGGCGGAGCATGGCCCTGTCGGCGGCGGCTGTGGTGATGGCGGTGGCCGGGGCGGTGGTGCTGGCGGGGTGCTTCGCCAAAGCACCGGAGCCGGAGGCGGCCCCCGGCATACCCGGCGCCACCGATGAGGAGCGGACGGCCTATTTGACGGACCTGGGCTGGGAGGTGGACCCCACTCCCCTGGAGACCCTGGACCTGCAGCTGCCGGAGGACCTGAGCCGCACCTGGGGGGACTACGCCGCCCTGCAGGAGGGGCAGGGGCTGCCCTTTGCCCAGTACGCAGGGCAGGCGGTGCGGCGGTACACCTACACGGTGCTGAACTACCCGGGCATCCCCAAGGGGGTGCAGGCCAACCTGTATGTGGCGGAGAACTGTATCATCGGCGGTGACATCATCGCCACGGGCCAAGGGGGCTTCCAGGGCGGATTGGCCTTCCCGGAGACGGAGACGACGTAATCTGCCTGGCGGATTTCCCGCCAAAGATGCCAACGAAAAAGAGCATCCGCCCTCGGCGGATGCTCTTTTTTATTCAGGTGAGATTACTCCTTGATGTCGATAACGACGCCGGAACCCACGGTACGGCCACCCTCACGGATAGCGAAACGCAGACCGTTCTCGATGGCGATGGGGGTGATCAGCTCCACGTTCATGTCCACGTTATCGCCGGGCATGCACATCTCGGTGCCCTCGGGCAGGTTGATGACGCCGGTCACGTCGGTGGTACGGAAGTAGAACTGGGGACGATAGTTATTGAAGAAGGGAGTGTGACGGCCACCCTCGTCCTTGGTCAGAACGTACACCTGGCCAACGAACTTGGTGTGGGGATGGATGGAACCGGGCTTGGACAGCACCTGGCCGCGCTCGATCTCGGTCTTGGCAACACCGCGCAGCAGGGCGCCGATGTTGTCGCCGGCCTCAGCGTAGTCCAGCAGCTTGTGGAACATCTCGATACCGGTAACGACGGTCTCGCGCTTCTCATCGGACAGACCGACGATCTCCACCTTCTCGTTCAGGTTCAGACGGCCACGCTCCACACGGCCGGTAGCCACGGTGCCGCGGCCGGAGATGGTGAACACGTCCTCGACGGGCATCAGGAAGGGCATATCCTCCTTGCGGTCGGGAGTGGGGATCCAGCTGTCAACGGCGTCCATCAGCTCCTTGATGCAGGCATACTCGGGAGCGTTGGGATCGTTGGACTCGGACACCAGGGCGTTCAGAGCGCTGCCGCGGATGATGGGGGTGTCGTCGCCGGGGAAGCCGTAGAAGTC
>JAFPXK010000085.1 GCA_017412585.1 Oscillospiraceae bacterium | reverse complement strand
TGGTCGCCGGCGCCGTTGTCCAGCTCGCTGCCGCCGCTCTCCTTGGCCTCCAGGCTCTTATCCACGCCCATGGCGATATCACCGGACTGCTCGTCGATGTTGGTGATGACGGCGCAGGTATTGCCGTCGAAGCCGTATTTGGCCCGGTCATAGCCGATGTCCAGCACCACCTGGCGGGCGATGCGGGGAATGTCCACGTAGCAGGAGGTGGTGATCTCACCCATGATGTGGATGAGGCCGGTGCTGGCGCAGGTCTCGCAGGCCACGCGGCCATAGGGGTCCTGCTCCAGAATGGCGTCCAGCACAGCGTCGCTGATCTGGTCGCAAATCTTGTCGGGATGACCCTCGGTGACAGATTCAGAGGTAAATAAACGTCTTGCCATAGTCTTTTCCTTTCTTTTGTTCCCGGGAATGCGAAAGCGCCCCGCCGAACCGGTGGGACGCTGGATTGCTTGCCTTCCCTCATCTTTCGATTCGTTCGCCGGATTTGGCACCTTGAAACAACAGGTTGCCGTGACTTCATCGGGCCGTTCCCTCCGTCACTCTTGATAAGGTATTCAGTTGTGGTATCGCTGGATGGTATTCTACCAGATTTACGGCGATTGTCAACACCATTTCCAAAGATTTTGGGACGAATGCGGCGGGAGCACAGGACTCCCGCCGCTGGCAGGATTGAAAGTTGCGTTGGAAGGGCTTATCGCGCCTTCTTTTTGCCCGTCCAGGCCAGACCCAGGGCGGAGCTGACGGCCAGGGCGGCGTACAGGGCCACGCCGGGGTCGGCGGTCTTGGGGGCGGTGATGGTGGCGGCGTTCCCGGTTACCGTCCAGGTGGCGGTGGCGTAGGTGACACCGTCATAGAGGCGGATGGTATGGGCGCCGTTGGGCAGCGTACGCATATACTCCTCGGACAGCACCACGTTGCTGCCGCTGACGGTATAGTATTTGCTGTCCACGGTCTTGCCGTCCACGGTGACGCGGGTGATGGCGCCGATCTGGGAGGTGACGGTGAGGGCGCCGGTGGAATCGTCGCCGGAAATGGTGACCATAACGCTGACGGGGTCCGTATCGGCATGGCTGACGTCGCCCACCGCCTTGTACCACACGTAGTAGGTGCCCGCGCTGGCAGCGGTGGGGATGGTCTCGGAATAGGCCGACGGGTCGGGGGCTGCGGCGGTGGTGGTAAGGGCATAGTACATGGTGCCGCCCTCGGCCTCACCCGCCGTTACCAGGCTGTGGGCAAAGCCGGTATAGGTCAGCGTCCTTGCCTCCGGTGCCACGGTGACGCTGGCGGTCTGGCCCTTATTGACCAGCACGTAGACGGAGAAATGATCCAGCTTCAGGGAGGTCATGATGCTTCCTTCGCTGCCGGTAAGCGTACTCGTTTTTTTGAATGACAGCCCTACCTTCTCAAACGCGCCCTCATCATCCATATAGTAGGCGCCAACGTTGGCAGACGGCCAGCTATTTATCGCACTGTCGCCGACATTGAAATTGACCGGCTCTTCCAGCTTCCTGCCGTCTGTGGTGGGAAACGACGCCTCAATATTGAATACCCGATAATCATTGGCAGTATCCAGATTTTGGGCGAGGGCGTTTGCCTGCTGCAGCGTCAGTTTGTCGGGGCTGGTGGGATTATCGATGGGATCGATCTTCATCGTTACGCCGTTGCGCAGCATATTGACGGACGAATCCAGGCTGTACCAGGCCTCTGTACCGCCGCTCTCCTTACGCATCCACACGCTCACCCGTCTGTCCCGGGCCAAATCCAACTGCTCGATTGCCGCGGGTTTAATCTCAACCTGGCTGGGATTACCTGAAAGGCGCAGGTTGACAGACTGATCTATGGGCATTTTTTTAATCTCAATGATTTGCTCGTTGCTGAGGGATTCCACCTTAACGCCGTCCGCCGTCGCCGTGCCGGAGACGTCCACCGTATTGTCGGCCTCAAAGGGCTCGGGCGCCGGGAGGGTGAACGTGGCGGAGGCAACCTCGCTGCTGACCCCATCCTTCACCGCGATGGCCTTAACGGTGGCGGTTGCGGTCAGCGTAATGGCAGAGGTATACACGGTGCTGCCGGTGGTGGGCTTGGTGCCGTCGGTGGTGTAATACATCACGGCATCTTTGGTGGCGCAGGACAGGGTCACGCTCTGGGCGGCGGTGAGCTTACCCCCATCAGGGGTGAACACAGGGGCTTCCACAGGCATTCTCAGCCTGGGGCTGCCGTCCTTCATCATCCAGGTATTGGTGAAATCCCAGTTGGCGTATTTTTCGGGATTGGCCACGTCCGCGCCGGACAGCTTCGTACCCTTGCCCTTATTGGTGCCGGCATGATCCACGTTGCCGGCAAAATAGCAGTCAGTAACCTGCATATTGGGGGAATCGCCGCCTACGATATAAAAGGCGCCATTGTCATGAGCGGTCGCTTCGAAATTGGAGCACTCCGAGCTGAAGCAGCGCGTTACGGTGGCCGTCACGTCCGCGTTGGAGCAGGTGATGCCGCCCACCCGGATATTGCCGCTGATGACGCCGGTATTCAGGCAGTCTGTGGCCGAGCCGCCAAAGCCCACGATGCCCGAGGCGCCCTGGGCACCGAAGCCGCTGACGGAGGCCCGGTTCCAGCAGCGGCTGAAGGTGCCGCTGCCATAGGCGGCAACGGCGCCCACGTTACCCTTAACGCCGGTAACGGAACCGTCGGTGATCAGATTCCGGACGGTGCCGGACACGTTTTCGAACAGGCCCGTATTCCATTCATCAGTATGGCTGATGCTCAGGGTGACGGTATGACCGTAGCCGTCAAACACGCCTGTGAATTCCCCGGCAATCATGGTGTCCATGGAGACGTCTGCCGTCAGTCGGTAGTTGCCGGACAGCGGATAGGCGGTGTCCTGGCCGATCTTTTTCAGCTCGTCCGCCGAGCCGATACGAATCAGATCGTCCGCGTTGGCCGTCATGCCGGAGCACGGCACCAGGCCTATGACCAGGACCAGCGCCAGGAGAATGCCCAGCAGTTTCTTGCCCGTTATCCTCTTCATGTAAAGACCTCCTCCTATTTTTCCCGGACGGCGAGGGCCTCCGAGCGGGTGTTCGGAGTGATTATAGCGGATTTCCGCCAGATTTTCAACTTGTTTTCAAAGTGGGCCTCCCCTGCCCTGTCGCCCCGGGGGAATGTTTATAAAAATGACATGACTTTTGGCAAATAGTGTGGTATCATCCATAGCAACGTGTATGAAAAGGAGGGGTCTCCCCTTTGAAAGCGATTTATGGGGCGGTGGATCGGTTCTGCGCACGCCATCCCCGGTTCGGCATTCCCAATCTGATGCGCTATGTGGTTATCGGCAACGTGATCGTGTACGTGCTGATGATGTTCACCCAGGCCAATGACGCCAACGCCCTCAGCTTCCTCACCTTTTACTGGCCGGCGGTGCTGAAGGGTGAGATCTGGCGGATAATCACCTTTGTGCTGGTGCCTCAGGAGGGCAGCATCATCTTCCTGGCTATCAGCCTGTATTTTTACTACTGGATCGGCTCGGTGCTGGAGAACAAATGGGGCACGGCCAGGTTTAACCTGTACTACTTCGGCGGCATGGTGGCCACCCTCATCGGCGCCGTGCTGGCGGGGCTGGTGCAGGGCGCCCACTTCTACGTGGCCGGGGCCACCTACGTGAACCTGTCCATGTTCCTGGCTTTTGCCTGCCTCTTCCCCGACACACAGGTGATGCTGTTTTTTGTGATTCCGGTAAAGATGAAGTGGCTGGCCTATCTGGACGCGGCGCTGTTCGGCTTCGACATCATCAACTCCATCCGCCTGGGGCTTTGGAGCGGCGTGGTGCTGCCCGTTGTGGCGCTGCTGAACTTCGCCGTGTTCATCTGGCCGGAGGTGACGTACCTGAAGGAGAAGGCGGCCTACCGCCGCAGCCCCCAGGTGGTGCAGTTCAAAAAAGCGGTGAAGCAGCAACAGCAGCAGCGGGGCTACACCCACAAATGCGCCGTGTGCGGACGGACGGACGCGGACTACCCCGACCTCCAGTTCCGCTATTGCAGCAAGTGCGCCGGGTATCACTGCTTCTGCCAGGATCACATCTTTACCCACGTGCATTTTGAGGAGTAATTCCATCATATTAGGCATGAAAATCCCGCCTTACGAAATGGTAAGGCGGGATTCTTTTACTTTTCTTCCGCAGCGGGGGCGGCTTGGGGCTCCTCCTGCCGCTCCAGCAGATAGAGGCGGCTGTCGAAGTCGCGCATGACGGCGGTGCCGCCGTCGTAGCCGGTGCCGGAGAAGTGCTGCACGGGGACGAAGCCCTGGCGCATCAGACCCAGGCCGGAGGCGGTGAGGTCGATGCTGTCCGGCTCCAGCTTGACAAAGTGCTCGGCCAGTTGGGCGGTGAGGGAGTCGGGCTTGATGGGCACGGGGGACATCATGTTTACCAGGGAGCCGAAGTCGTGGAGATGGGGGGTGACGGGCAGATTGGTGACGCGGTAAAGGGCGTCGGGGGTGAGGCCGCCGCAGCGGACCCGGCGCATCGGCTCGTTGGGGCCGTTAAGGGCGCAGAAATGGAGGGTGAGGGCCTCGCTGCCATCGGTGGCGGCGGCGGTCCAGACGGTCTCGTTATCGCTGACATTGCCACGATAGAGCTGGCCGAATTGCAACGTGCGGCGGTGGGCCTTATAGAACGCCACCTGCTGCTTTAAGGACTCACGCTGGCCCTTGGGCAGGTCGCCCAAATCCAGCTCGAAGCCCAGCAGGCCGAAGCAGGCCACCTGGAGGCGGCTGTCCAGCGGAGAGCGGCGCAGGGTCTGGTGGTTGGGGGAGGCGGAGACGTGGCAGCCCAGGACGGACTGGGGGTAGCCGTAGCTGTAGCCGTTCTGAATGCCCACGCGGCACAGGACGTCGGTATTGTCGCTGGCCCAGACCTGGGGCATAAAGCAGAGCATGCCCAGGTCGGTGCGGTTGCCGCCGCTGGCGCAGGCCTCGAACAGCACGTGGGGGAAGGCGGCGTTTAAGCGGCGGAGGATGCTGTAAAGGCCCAGAACGTAGCGGTGGCACACCTCGCCCTGGCGCTCCGGAGCGGCGGTGGAGGACCAGGTATCGGAGAAGATGCGGTTCATGTCCCACTTGATATAGCTGATGTCGGCGGAGGACAGCACATCGGCCACGGCCTGGTACACATAGTCGCACACATCGGCCCGGCTCAGATCCAGCACATACTGGTTGCGGCCCAGAGCCTGGTCGGCGTGGCCCAGAATCCAGTCGGGATGGTCGCGGAACAGGTCGCTCTTCTCGCTGACCATCTCCGGCTCCATCCACAGGCCGAAGTCCAGGCCCAGGGCCTGTACGTCCTTGCACAGGCCGCCCAGGCCGCCGGGCAGCTTGCCCGTGTCCTCCTGCCAGTCGCCCAGGGCGGCGGTGTCGTCCTTGCGGCCCCGGAACCAGCCGTCATCCAGCACCAGCAGCTCCGCGCCCAGGGCCTTGGCCTCCTTGCCCAGGGCCAGCAGCTTGCGGCGGTCTACTTTGAAATACATGGCCTCCCAGCTGTTCACCAGCACGGGGCGCTCCCGGTACTGCCACTCGCCGCGAACGATGTGGCGGCGGACGAAGCGGTGCATCTGCACGCTCATGCCGCCGAAGCCGGAGACGGAGAACACGCTGACAGCCTGGGGCGTGTCGAAGCTCTCGCCGGCAGCAAGATGCCAGGTAAGGCCGTCCATGCCCTGGATGACGCGGACGCCGCCGTAGGGCCCCCGCTCCACCACGCCAATATGATTGCCGCTGTACAAAAGGTTGAGGCCCCACACGGCGCCGAAGCGCTCGGTGGCGTCGGCGGCGGACACCATGGCGAAGGGGTTGCACCGGCTGGAGCTGACCCCCACCCTGGCGCCCCAGGTCTGGCGGCCGGAAATGGGAGCGGTGACATGATCCATCTCCCGGGCCCAGGCGCCCCGGAAGGTGTGGAGGAGATAGTCCCCCCGGGGAAGGTCGATCTGCTGGCTCATAAGGCGGCGGATGGTGACGGCGCCGTCGGTATCGTTGCTGAGGCGGGCCCAGCGGACGATGGCGTCCGTCTCGGGGAAAACGGTATAGTAGAGATTGAGATACACCTCGTGGCGCTGGTCCTTACACACCACCTGCAGCGTCTCCCCCTCCCCTGCCGCGGCGGGCAGGCCAGCGGGGGTGTCCAGCTCCGGGCGCATGGTGTGGAAGTAGCGGAAGGAGGCGCTGCTGTCGCCGTCGGGGAAAATGACGTCTACGGCGCACTCCCGGCTGTCGCCCCAGCCGGCAGTGCCCACCTCCTGGTCCATCCGCTCCAGGGCGGCGCCGCTTTCCAGCACCACGGCGTTGCCGGGCTGATGGCGGTAGACCGGGGCCAGGGCCTCATAGTCCTCCCTCCGGCCCAGACGGGCGCCGTAGTAGAGGTGCTCCAGTACGCCGTCCTCCCGGGCACGGAAGCAGTAGGCGGTGCGCTCGGTCTCCAGAATAAAGAGGCGATTCTCAACGGTGATCATGGCAAGTCCTCCCTCGTTATCATTCTGATTCTCATTATAGTATATACCGCAGAAAAATGGTATGGGGATTTTACTTTTTTCGCAAAAAAAGCCGCCCGGCGGCGCAGCGGCGCGGCACGGGCAGCGATAGGCAAAAGGAGGGCGGGACGCAACACAGGCGCTGCGCCCCGCTATGGAAAAGAATGAGAATGGCGAAATCAACGGACGGCGTGGGTCATAAGAATGGTGCGCAGGGCGGACATGGAGCTGGAATGGGAGCGGGCGATGACGGTGTCCTTCCCCTTCACGCCGCTGAGGGCGCCTTGCAGCATCTTGTGGGACATGGTGCCGGTGAACAGCACCAGCAGGTCGGGATTGCCCACCTTGCCCGCCATACCCTCGGCCTTGGTGTACACCTTGGCGCGGCAGTCAAACTGGCGGCACAGGTCCTTGTACTGCCGCTCCATACACTCGTTGCCGCCGACAATGACCACGCTCATGGGTGCCTCCTGTCTCAAGAGTTAGCTTGTGCTAACAGTTGGTTTTAATGTATGCCGCCATTGGTGTGGCGGCTACGGTTAGTATAAGCTAACTATTTGAAAATGTCAAGTGTTTTTGAGAAAATCATTGTAATTCGGCACATAATGACGCCGCCGGGGCTTCCCTGCCCCGGCGGCGGTTGGCTCGGTGCTGCTTTATTGCAGCGCGGTGAACATGGCGCAAAGGGCGTCCTCGTCCATGGGCACAGGGTTATTGCCCATCAGCGGGTGGGCCGCTGCCTCCCGGGCAAGCTGGCGGGGCGAGGTGTCCCCCAGGTCACGGAGGCGGGTGCGAAGGCCCGCCATAGCCTTCCACTCCCGGATGCGGCGTGCCAAATCCTCCACTGTACCGACACCGGCGGCGCGGCAGAGGCAGGCAAGGCGGTCATCGGCATTGGCGAGGACGAAGCTGTCCAGGGTAAAGGCGCAGGCCTCGCCGTGGCTGATGTGGAAATGCTCGCAGAGGGGATAACTGCAGGCGTGGCAGCCCGCCGTCTTGGGCAGGGCGAAGGACAGGCCCCCCAGCAGCGCGGCAAAGGCCATCTCATCGCAAGCCTCCGTATCGCCGCGGTCACGCCAGGCCCGTTCCAGATTGGCCCAGATACGGCGAACGGCCTCTACGGCCATCAGGTCGGAAATGGGCTGGTGGTTGCGGCTCCAATAGCCCTCCAGGGCGTGGGCCAGGGCGTCCAGGCCGGTACACATCACCACGTGGGGCGGCACCGTGTCCCCCAGGGCGGGGTCCACCAGGGCCAGGGCGGGCATAAAGGCGGGGTCGTTGATGGTGCGCTTCTCCTCCCCCCTGCTGATGACGGAAACCTGGGTGACCTCACTGCCGGTGCCGGCGGTGGTGGGCACGGCGATGACCGGCAGACGGCGGGCCGGGAAGGGACGCTTACCCTCAAAATAGGCGTCGGCGCTGTCGAAATCGTCCACGATGGCGGCGGCAAACTTGGCGCTGTCCATGGCGCTGCCGCCGCCCACGCCGATGATGGCGTCGGCCGCCAGACGGCGGGCCTGCTCTGCCGCGGCCTTCACGTCCGAAAGCTGGGGGTCGGCCTGGACGTGGCTATACACGCCGCAGATCCCCTGCCCCGCTGCCGCCAGTGCCTCCGCCTTGGGGGCGAAGTGGCTGCCGCAGACAATGAGGGCCCGGCGGATGCCTTTTTCCGCCAAAAGATTGGGTAATGCATCAAATTTGCCCCTGCCGAAGTGAATCTCCACCGGCTGGCGGTACAGAAAATCAGCGATCATAGATCTTATCCTCAATGGCGCTGACCTGGACGGCGAACTTTTTCATGTTCTCCCGGCGCCAGTCCTCCAGATCCTGGCACCAGTCGGTGGCCAGGAAGGTTTTCACCATCTCCACCGCCATTTCGGGGCCCACGATCCAGCCGCCCATGCAGAGGACGGAGGCGTTATTGATGGCCCGGGCCATTTTGGCGGAATAGACGCTCTCGCAGGCCACGGCGTAGACGCCCTTGTACTTATTGGACACCACGCACATGCCCGCGCCGGTGCCGCAGATCAGCACGGCCCGGTCGTAGGCGCCGCTTTGCACCAGGGGGGCCACCTTATCGGCCACGGCGTAATAGGGATTGACGTGGTCCAGGTCGGCGGTGCCCAGGTCGTCAAAGGGAACGCCGGCCTCGGTGAGATAGGCCTTGACGGCCTCCTTGGCGGCAAAGCCGGACTTATCGCTTCCGATGGCAATTTTCATAGTAAACTCCTCCTGTTATTTGGCGTCGGCGGCCTCTTTGATGACCGCCTTGATGTGTTCGGGGGTAAGGCCCATGGCCTGGCGGAGATAGGGCAGCTTGCCCACCTCGCCGAAGCGGTCCTCGACGCCCACGGCGTAGACGGGGATGCGCTCGTGGGCCAGGGCCTCCAGTACGGCGGAGTGGAGGCCGCCGATGATATTGTGATTCTCCACCGTGACGACCACGCCGGTTTTCCGGGCGGCGGCCACCACGGTTTCCCTGTCGATGGGCTTGATGGTGTGTACGTTCACCACCTGGCAGGAAAGGCCCTCCCGGGACAACTCCTCCGCCACGGCCACCACGTCGGCGGTGGGATAGCCGGAGGTGAAGACGGTGACGTCGGCGCCCTCACGGAGGGTGTCGGCCCGGAACAGGTCGAAATGGTAATCATCATCAAAGACCCGGGGCATCTCCTTGCGGGCCAGGCGCAGGTAGAGGCAGCCCTGGTACTCGCTGAGCACCGGCATGGCGGAGCGGAGCTGCACCTCGTCCACCGGCTCGAAAATCACCATGCCGGGAATGGCCCGAAGCACGGAGATGTCCTCAAAGCTCATGTGGGTGCCGCCGTTGAGCTCGGCGGTGATGCCGGGGTCGGTGCCAACGATTTTCACGTTCCGCCCGGCGTAGGCGATGGACAGGGTGATCTGATCGCAGATGCGGCGGGTGGCAAAGGGGGCAAAGCTCTCGATCCAGGGCTTGAAGCCGTAGCTGGCAAGGCCGGCGGCCACGGAGGCCATGTTCTGCTCGGCGATGCCGCAGTTGAACGTTCTGTCGGGGAAGCGGTCATAGAGACCCCGTGTGCCGCTGGCCTTGGAGAGGTCGGCGTCCAGGAGGCAGATTTTCTCGTCCTTTTCCATCAGCTCGCCCAGGCACTGGGCGTAGACAGCGCGCATTTCCATCCCTTACGCCTCCCCTCTGATCTCCGCCACGGCACGGCGGGCTTCCTCTTCCGTCACCTTGGTGTTGTGGTTGCCGCAGCCCCGCTCTATGATGAAGCTGACGCCGCTGCCCTTCACCGTGTGGAGGATGACCATGGTGGGCTTGCCGGAGCCCCGGTTGCGTTTGGCAAGGGCCACCGCCTGGGCCACCTGGTCCACATCGTTGCCGTCCTCCACCTCAATGACGTGCCAGCCGAAGGCCCGCCATTTGGCGCCCAGGGGGGCAAGATCGTTGATAACGGCCACAGGGTCGTCGATCTGGAGCTTATTGTAGTCTGTAAAGGCAATCAGGTTGTCAAGGTGCTTGTTGCCTGCCAGCATGGCGGCCTCCCAGATCTGGCCCTCCTGGCTCTCACCGTCGCCGATGACGGTATAGACGGTGGCGCCGTCCCCCGCCAGGCGGGAGCCCAGGGCCACGCCTACGGCGCAGGAAAAGCCCTGGCCCAGGCTGCCGGTGGTCATGTCGACGCCGGGGGTGCGGAGCATATCGCAGTGGCTGGGCAGGCTGGTGCCGCCCTGGTTCAGGGTCATGAGCAGGTCACGGGGGAAGTAGCCCCGGCGGGCCAGCGCCGCGTACACCGCAGGGCCGGCGTGGCCCTTGGAGCAGATAAAGCGGTCACGGCCCGGCATATCGGGCTGGGCGGGGTCGATGTGCATTTCCTTGAAATACAGCACCGCCAGCAGTTCCACGATGGACAGGCTGCCGCCGGCGTGGCCCACGCCCAGATGACCGATGGCGGTCATGATATCGCAGCGCAGGTCGCGGCACAGGGCCTTCAGATCCTCTTGCAACGGTAATCGCCTCCATTTTGACAGAGTATTGGCTACCATGAGTTTAGGCGCTGGCGCGGTCTTTGTCAACCTTAATTGCGATGTATCATCTATGTGTTGACAAAATGTGCCTCGGGGCGATATGATGAGGACACATATTGGAATAGGAGGTCTCTATGAGCGACTTCGTACCTGTATACGTGGGCGTGGGCGTGCCCACCTTTCACATGGAGAGCGCCCAGGCCCAGTTTGACCGCAGCCGGGCCCTGCTGAAGGGCATCTGCGGCGACTTCGTGTGCCCGGAGGAGATGCTGCTGGGGGTGGACGCCCTCCACGATTTCCTCGCCCCTCTGCACCCGGACATGATCGTGTTTCAGAATCTCATCTTTGCCAATGCCGCCTATATGTCGGAGGTGCTGCGGCGCTTTGACTGCCCCATCCTGCTGTGGACGCTGCGGGAGCCTGTCATCGACGGCGGGCGGCTGCGGCTCAACTCCCTCACCGGGGCCTACTCCGCCGCCAACACCCTCCGCGCCTTCGGCAACAGGCCCTTCGGCTACGTGTTCGGTGGGCCGCAGGAGGAAAACGTGAGCCGGGACATTGCCGCCTTCGTGGCGGCGGCCCGGGTCAAAAAAGAGATGACCTCCCTGAAAATGGCGGCGGTGGGCCACACGCCCCAGGGCTTCGGCTTCGGCCGGGCGCTGGACAGCGAGCTGATGCACACCTTCGGCGTGGAGCTGGAGGCCATAGAGGCAAGGGAGCTCATCGACCGGGCCAAGGGGTACAGCGACGAGGCGTGCCGGGAATGGCTGGAGCGCACAAGAAAGGCCACCTGCGGCCTGGAGGCCACCCCGGAGAAAAACGCCCTGGACCACGCACGGCTCTATAAGGCCTACACCGACTATGTGCAGGAAAAAGGCATTAAGGCCCTGGCCTCCCGGTGCTGGCCCGACTTCTTCACCGCCTTTGGCACGCCGGTGTGCACGGTGCTGTCCCTCCTGAACGACGAGGGCGTGGCAGCGGCCTGCGAGGCGGACATCTACGGGGCCCTGTCCATGTGGGTGGGCATGGCGCTGTCGGGCAAGCCGGTGTTCTTCGGCGACCCCGTCTCTCTGGACGAGGGGGAGAACACCATCACCTTCTGGCACTGCGGCGCGGCCGCCTGCTCCATGGCCCGGCGGGATACCGGCGCCACCGTGGGCGTACATCCCAACCGGAAAATCGGCCCGGCTATGGACTTCGGCTGCCAGGCCTTCCCGGAGGCCACCGTGTTCCGCATCGGCCGGGAGGCCGACGGCTCCTTCCGCTTCTTCATCCTGGAGGGTGAGGCCCTGGACAAGCCCAAGCAGTTCACCGGCACGTCCATTGTGGTGCGGACCGACGGCAACAGCCGGGACATTGTGGAGCGCAGCGTCAAGGCGGGCTTTGAGCCCCATTACGTGGTGATCCAGGGCCGGTACGGCAGGGCGCTGGAAATGCTGGCGGAGCTGTTTGGCTTTGCCGTGTATCGGTATTGATTCATAGTTTAATGCAGGAAAGAGCCGCGGCCCGAGGGCCGCGGCTCCTTTTTTCAAATGGGTTACTTTTTCAAAGGCGATTATTGGCCGCTCTGGGATTCCAT
Organism: Oscillospiraceae bacterium; assembly: GCA_017412585.1. GTDB lineage: Bacteria > Bacillota > Clostridia > Oscillospirales > Oscillospiraceae > Vescimonas. Next base: position 78,000 of record JAFPXK010000085.1, on the reverse strand, counting down.
CATCTTCTCCTTTTCCACCTGGAGCTGGGCCACACGGGCCTTGCTGAGGGGATAGACGAAGCGGAGGATGATGAACACCAGCAGGAACAGCACCGCGGGGATCATGACGGAGAAGTTGTACATGGTCTTGAGGGCGGCGGCGCTGAGGCCCTCGGTTTTCAGCTCGCTGCCGCTGTAACCGATGCGCAGCAGGGGCACGTTGATGAGGATGGTGGCCACGGTCTGGCCCAGCTTGCGCATGAAGCTGTAAAAGGCGTAGCTGGTGGCCTCGTCGTTGAGGCCGTAGGTGACCTTATTGTAGTCGATGGCGTCGGTGGCCAGCACCCACACCAGCAGGAAGATGAAGGCGGTGCCGATGCCGCTCATGAGGCAGGCCAGCAGGTACAGCCACACGTTGGTGAAGCCGAACAGGGCCAGCACAAACAGCACCAGGTAGAACACGGCGGCCAGCAGCACGCCGTAGGAGCAGACCTCCCGGCGGCCGAACCTGTTGCCCAGACGGGTGGCGAAGAACATGATGACCGCCACCGGCAGGTACTGGAACACGGTGGGCAGCATGGTGAGACCGGGGGCGTTGAAGTAGTGGTGGAACAGGTAGCTGTTGTAGCCCTGGCCGAACATCTGGGCCGCCAGGAACAGCATACTGGCCAGGCTCACCGCCATGAAGGGGCGGCTCTTGAGCAGCGTGCGAACCACCTGCATGGTCTGGCCTTTCTGCCGGGGAGTGGGCCGGGAAGCCACACGCTCACGGCTCCAGGCGTAGCTGAGGAAATAGGCGGCCACGCTGAGCACGGCAATGGCGCACACGCCGATGAGGACCCGGCGGTCATCCATCCGCTTGGTGCCGTCGGCCAGGGTAACGTAGCACACGGAGGCCAGCACCATGGCGGGCATGGCGCCGAAGGTGGAGCCGATGGAGCGGAACACCGACAGGGACGAACGCTCCTTATCGTCGGAGGTGATGACCTGGGCCATGGAGCCGTAGGGGATATTGATGCAGGTATAGAGCATACCAAAGAGGATATAGGTCACGTAGGCGTAGGCCAGGTAGCCGCTGCCGCTGAGGCCGGGAATCTTGACGAACATCAAGATGGCAGACAGGGCCACCGGCACGGCGAACACCTTCAGCCAGTGGCGGTAGCGGCCGTCGGGACGGACCCGGGCGCCGTCGATGATGCGGCCCCACAGGGGATCGTTGATGGCGTCCCAGATGCGGGCGATGATGGTCATGACCATGACGCTGAGGACGCTCAGCTCCAGCACGTCGGTATAGTACTTGTTCAGCACGCTCTGAGTCAGGCCGAACACAAGGCAGGAGGCCAAGTCGCCCATGGCGTAGCCGATTTTATCTCTGGCCTTGATGCCGCTGGTGCGGGAAATGTAGGAATTCTCCATCTCGATACCTCTCTTACTTATGTATTCCCGCTGCCTCGCGGAACAGCGGTGCGAAGGGACTGCTCTTGCGGTAGAAAACGGGGATCTTGCCCAGAGGGGCGGCAATCATGTGCTCGGTGCCGCCGGGATATTCCGTGCCGGACCAGAAATGTACCCACTCCCCTTCCGGCAGATGGACCTGGCGGCGGTGCTCGCCCCGGCGAATCACCGGGCAGACGTAGAGGTCATCCCCCAGGAAATAGGAATAGGGGTCATGGGAGGCCCGGTAATCGCCGGCGAACCAGAAGTCGGGCCGCATGGCGGGAAGGCCCTCCCCGGCCTGGGCGGCGCAGTGGGCGATATAGGGCTTCAGGGCGGCGTGGATGCGGGTCAGGGCCACGGTGTGAGCCTTGACGCCGGGGGCGTCGAACTGGCTGTTGGCCCAGGGGCGGATGGACTCGTGGCTGCGCATCAGCAGCGAAAAGGTGTTCATCTCCGTCCAACGGATCATCAGCTCATCGTCCCGCTTCAGCTTGCCGAAGGAGAAGAAGCCGCCTACGTCGCTGTGCACCATAGGCGCGCCGGAAAAGCCCAGGGAGAAGCTGGCGGGCATGACGCAGGGCATGCCGTAGTCACGGGTATAGTCGGTATGCTGGTCGCCGTTCCACATGATGGGGGCGTAGGTCTGGATGCCCAGATACCCGCTGCGGGTGAAGAACATCACGTCCTTGGCGCCGTATTCCTCAATGGCCTCCCGGTTTACCTTGGCCCACAGCACCGGCCAGCGGTTATGGAGCACGGCGGGGTCGCCGTCGTGGAGGACGCAGTCCACAGGCAAATACTCGCCGAAGTCCGCCATCCAGCCGGAGATACCCAAATCCAGCATATTCCGCTTGATCAGCGTTTCCTTTATGTAATGTACCGCCTCGGGATTGGTGAGGTCCAGCATACCGGCGTCGAAGGTGGTGGACTTGATGTGGTAAACGGTGCCGTCGGTGCGGGTGATGAGATAGCCCTTGTGGCGGCAGTAGCGGTAGAGGCGGCTGTCCTTTACCAGATAGGGGTTGATGTAGGCCAGGAAGCGGACGCCCCGGGCGTTCAGCCTGGCGATAGCGCCCTTTAAGTCGGGGTAGAGCTTTTCGTCCACCTCCCAGTTCCACCACACCTGCTTGCCCATGACGGTGCGGTTCTCGCCGGACCAGTCCTGGCTCCACACGCCGCAGATTTTGGCCCCGGCGTCCAGCATGGCAAAGGTCTTGTCCAGAATGGCCCGGGTGCCGCCCTGGATGCCCAGGATCATGCCGTCGTGGCACCAGTCGGGGATATACTGGCGGTTGGGAATGCGGCGGGCGAGCATACCGGCAAGGTCGGCGTAGCTCTCGCCACGGAGCAGCGCGGCGCCCCGGGGGCAGCGGTCGAAGATGAAGGTATAATCGTCGGTGCGGAAGTCGGAGATGCCGTCCCAATCGGTGTCGAAGAGGAAGAGACGGCGGCGGTCGGTGGTAAACACCGGCATGGGGGAATAGCTGCCGATGCTGCTGTGGGGCTTCTCCTTGTAGCGGCCCCGGGGCAGCAGGGCCTTTTCCAGAATGGTGGTGGCCTTGATGTGCTCGGAGACGAAGTTCACCACCTGCTCGCCCCGGAGGTTGGTCTGGCGGTACTGCTCGCCGCCGCCAAACACCGCCTCGCCGGGATAGCCCCGGAGGGTGAACTGGTACGACCAGCCCTCCTCCCCGGTGAAGCGCAGCTCCGCGCCCCCCTCGCAATCGGCAACGTCAACGCGGAGGGCGTGACCGCCGCCCCGGAAGGTGACGCCGGCATCGTCGGCGGTATAGTCCGAGAGGGCCACCCGCTCCGTCTCCACCACGGTGGTCTTGACGGTGCCACGCTGGGCCTCGTAGCGCTTCTCCCGGTGAATCATCACCGCGAAGGGCTGCCGCGGCGTGTGGACGATGACGGCCTCGCCGTCCAGGCTCAGACGCCACTCCTGCCCCTCGGCATGGATGGTAACCATGGTGCTAACCCCTCCTTTTTTGCGGAGGGCATAGCCGTCCGCTTCTATCACATCAGCAATTTTACTACTGTTTAGCGGAAATTGCAACGGAAATTTGGTGATATTGGCAGGGGCGGCGTTATAGGTATCATGGTGAAGCCACAAGCTCCATAAAAAAAGCACTGCGTAAGCAGTGCTTTTTTTATGGAGCTTGTGGCCGGACTTCCCCCACAAGGGGGGATAAACTTCTCGTCCATCCACAAGCTCCAATAGAAAAGGCCACCCCTTTGGGGCGGCCTTTCCTATTGGAGCTTGTGGCCGGACTCGAACCGGCGACCTGCTCATTACGAGTGAGCTGCTCTACCAACTGAGCCACACAAGCATTTTCACGACGCTGAATACTATACCATAAATCCTGCGCCGCGTCAACAGTTCATTTTGTTTCCTGTCGGGATATACATAACGTAATCAGTCCGGTAAATTGCGATGCATACATGCATAAAATGCGAAAATGCAAGAGAAATCCCTTTTCGGGACAGGGCGGCAGGATAACCCAAAATTCGACAAATCAGGGATATTAGGGGATTATATCTGCCATAAGGCGACAGCATTTCTCCTTTACGGATATTTGACATAATTCTTTATCCAATAATCTCTACAAAAAGTTATCCACAATTTCCACAGAGTTTTCCACAGGGGTGTAAATCCCTTTATTAAGCCGCTTTTTTACAGTTTGACAAAAAATCGCAAACCCGCAAATTGAGATTGCATCTGATTCAAAGTGTCGATTTTGTTTACATAATCTACTGAAGATTCGGCTTATGGCGGTTTTTGTCCTTCATTTGCAAGTCATCCTGCAAAACGTAAGGCGGGACGCAAAATGTTAACCCGCAGCGCTTCCGGCTGCGGGTTAACGTTTGTTGCTATCGGTCGATGTCCATGGTGGCCCAGGCGTTGAGGTCAAGGCCCGCCGCCGCCCCGGCGCAATACTCGTAGTAGCCCTGGGCGCCGATCATGGCGCCGTTGTCGCCGCACCAGCGCAGAGGCGGCAGATACAGCTTGACGCCCCGCTTTTGGCACTCCCGCTCCAAATCGGCGCGGATGATGGAGTTTGCCGCCACGCCGCCGGCGGCCACCAGCTTTGTGCGGCCGGTCTGGGCAAGGGCTTCCATGGCCCGGGGCACCAGCTCGTCGCTGACGGCCCGGGTGAAGTCGTGGGCCAGGGCCGCGGCGTCCAGGGGCTCCCCCTTCTGCCCGGCGTTGTGGGCCAGGTTGACCACGGCGGTTTTAAGCCCCGAGAAGCTCATGTCCAGGGGCGCGCCCTCCACATGAGCAGACGGCAGCACGTATTTGCCGCCCTCCGACTGCCGGGCCAGCTCGTCCATGGGCTTGCCGCCGGGATAGGGCAAGCCCAGGACCCGGGCAGCCTTGTCGAAGCACTCCCCTGCCGCGTCGTCCCGGGTGGCGCCCAGGATGGTCATGCGGGTATAGTCCGCCACGTCCACGATCAGCGTGTTGCCGCCGGAGATGGCCAGGGCCAGGAAGGGGGGCTCCAGGTCGGGGAAGGCCAGGTAGTTGGCGGCGATGTGGCCCCGGACGTGGTGGACGGGAATCAGCGGCACGCCCAGGGCGTAGGCCACCGACTTGGCGAAGCTGACACCCACCAGCACGGCGCCGATAAGGCCGGGGGCGTAGGTCACCGCCACGGCGTCCACCTCCCGGCGGGTGATGCCCGCCTGGGCAAGGGCGCTGTCCGTCAGAGCGGCGATGGCCTCCACGTGCTTGCGGGAGGCGATTTCCGGCACCACGCCGCCGTAGAGAGCGTGCATATCCGCCTGGGACAATATGGCGTCGGACAGCACTTCCCGTCCGTTGCGCACTACGGCCACGGCGGTCTCGTCGCAGGAGGATTCAAAGGCAAGGATATTCATTTCATGTCCTCCTCGTAGAGGAAATACCGGGTGAGAATGAGGGCATCCTCCCGGGGCAGGTCGTAATAGTTCTTCCGGCGGCCTACCTCCTCAAACCCGAAGCTGTTGTACAGGGAGATGGCGGGGGCATTGCTGGGCCGCACCTCCAGCGTCAGGAACGCCAGATGGTTGCCCTGGGCAAAGTCGCAGAACACCTGGATGATCTGCTCCGCCACGCCCCGGCGGCGGTACTCCGGGAACACGGCCACGTTGGTGATATACCCCTCGTCGGCCATCACCAAAAGGCCCGCGTAGCCGATGACCTTGTCCGTCTCCGGCTCCAGCGCCACCAGAAAGGCGGCGCACTGGTTCTCCAGCTCCTCGGCCAGCATACGGCGGGACCAGGGGCGGGAGAAGCAGATCTGCTCCAGGCGGGCCACGTCATCCAGATGGTCCGCCGTCATGGGGACGATGCGTACTTTCATTTTATTGTCAGTCATTGTTTGGCCTCCCACCAGTTTTTGCCCGCGTGGGCCTCGGCGCTCAAGGGTACGGACAGCGCCGCCACCTGCTCCATCTCACGGCGCAGCAGCGCTGTGACCCGGGCCTGCTCGGACACCGGACACTCCACGATCAGCTCGTCGTGGACCTGCATAATGAGCCGGGCCTCCAGGCCCTGGGCGCGCAATTCACGATGCACCCGCACCATGGCCAGCTTGATGATGTCCGCCGCCGTGCCCTGGATGGGCATATTCAGCGCCACCCGCTCGCCAAAGGCGCGGAGATTAAAATTGGAGGATTTCAGCTCCGGCAGATCCCGCCGCCGATGCCAGAGCGTCTCCACGAAGCCCTTTTCCCGGGCCTTTTCCACCACGTCGGTCATGTATTGCCGCACGGCGGGGTAGGTGTCGAAATACCGCTCCATGAAGGACTTGGCCTCCGCCACCGTGACGCCGATGTCCTGGCTGAGGGAGAAGGCGGAGATGCCGTAGACGATGCCGAAATTCACCGCCTTGGCGCTGCGGCGCATGTCGGCCGTCACCTCCGACGGGTCCACATGGAACACCCGGGCGGCGGTGACGGTGTGGAAGTCCTCACCGGAGCGGAAGGCCTGGATCATGGCCTCGTCGCCTGCGATATGGGCCAGGATCCGCAGCTCGATCTGGGAATAGTCGGCGTCCACCAGCACGCAGCCCTCCGCCGCCGGGAACAGCTTGCGAATCTGGCTGCCCAGCTCCGTGCGGGTGGGGATGTTCTGCAAGTTGGGCTCGGTGGAGCTGAGGCGGCCGGTGGCGGTGACGGTCATCTGGAAGCTGGTGCGCACCCGGCCGTCGGGGTCGATGACCTTCAAAAGGCCGTCGGCGTAGGTGGATTTCAGCTTGGTATACTGGCGGTAGGTCAGCACGTCCTCCACCACGGGGTGGATGAAGCGCAGCTTTTCCAGCACGTCGGCATTGGTGGACCAGCCGGTTTTCGTCTTTTTACCGTGGGGGAGCTGGAGCCGCTCAAAGAGGATGACGCCCAGCTGCTTGGGGGAATTGATGTTGAACCTCTCCCCCGCCCCGTCGTAAATCCGTTGCTCCAGGGTGTCGATCTCCCCTTGCAGCCAGTCGCCGAAGGCACGCAGGGCCTTGGCGTCCACCGCCATGCCGGCCAGCTCCATGTCCGCCAGGACGCGGCACAGGGGCAGCTCAATGTCGCCCAGCAGAGGCAGCATCCCCTGCTCCGTCAGGCGGGGAAGCTGATATTCCCGCAGGGCGGCAACGGCAGCGCACCAGCTGTCCAGGGCGGCCAGGGCCTCGTGGCGGTCACCCAGGGGCGAGAAGGCGTCAGACTCCAGATGCAGGGGTTTCATCACCTCGGCGTGGTAATAGGCCATAAAGAGGCGGTCAATGCCGTACTGCCCGGCAGTGGCGTCCAGCAGGTAGCCGCCCAGGGCGGTGTCGAACACGAAGCCATCCGGGTCCACGCCCTGGGCCAGCAGGGCGCGGGTCAGCTCCTTGACCTGATGGGACACCTTATGGATATCGGCGGCGAACAGGGCCCGCAGCAGGGCCTGCCAGTCGCCCGTATAGCACAGGGGCAGCAGATTGGCAGTAATGGCGCTGTTCTCGCCGGTGTCGCAGTCCACGGCGATGGCGGACAGGTCCGGGGTAGCGTAGACGGTGACAAATTCCGCTTTGCGCCACTGACGCAGCAGCTCTTCCGCCCGGGCAGGGTCGGTGACCTCCTCGGCGGTGACGGTGACCTCCCGCTGCTGCGCAGCTGGGGCGGCATCCCCCGCCGGGGTGAGGCCGTATTTCTCAATCAGCTTGGCAAATTCCAGATGCAGGAACAGATCGTACAGCTCCGGCTTGAAGGGGCGGCGGAGATTATCCTCCGGACGGAAGTCCAGAGGGGCGTCGGTGACGATGGTGGCCAGCCAATAGCTGTGGCGGGCGCTCTGCTCCCCCTCCGCCAGCTTTTTCACCATGGCGGGCTTGGCGTGGACGTCCGGCATGGCGGCGTAGAGGGCGTCGATGGAGCCGTACTCCTGCACCAGGGCCATGGCGGTCTTTTCGCCGCAGCCGGGGACGCCGGGGATATTGTCGCTGCTGTCCCCCATAAGGGCCTTCAGGTCGATCATGTGGATGGGGTCGAAGCCGTACTTCTCCCGGAAGGCGGCGGGGGTCATATCGGTAGTGGTGGTCTGGCCCATTTTGGTGGTCACCAGCTTCACCATGGTGTGGTCGGTGATGAGCTGCAAACTGTCCTTGTCGCCGGTGACAAGGATGCAGTCCCAGCCGTCCGATTCGCAGCGGCGGGAGATGGTGCCCATCAGGTCGTCGGCCTCCCAGCCTACCAACTCGTAGGTGGGGATGTCCATGGCGGCAAGCACCTGCTTCAAAACCGGCATCTGCATGGCCAGCTCCTCCGGCATACCGTGGCGGGTGGCCTTATAGGCCGCGTCCGCCTTGTGGCGGAAGGTGGGCTCACGGCGGTCGAAAGTGACGCAGAGGGCCTCCGGCTTTTCCTCGTCCAGCAATCGCTGCAGGGTGGTGATGAAGCCATAGATGGCGTTGGTGGGCAGGCCCTCCTTGGTGGACAGGGGGCGAATGCCGTAATAGGCGCGGTTGATGATGCTGTTGCCGTCAAGGACCATCAGTTTCATGGGCGGGCACCCTCCTCATTTTTTCCTGAATGGATATTATACACCATTTGAATGGATTTCACAACCGGGCATTTCCGCTGCTGTGCGAAAAGAAAGGCCCGGGGACGGCGTAACCCACCGTCTCCGGGCAAAATCTTTTCTTATTCACCGGTCCAGGGGGCGGAGATGTCCACCTTGCCGAAGGTGCGGCTGTACTCGCCGTCCACCAGGAACTGGACTGCCGACACGCCCTCCACGGACCGCAGCGAGCGCACCAGGCCCAGCAGTACGGTCTCCTGAGCGGCGTCATCCTCCGGCAGCAGGGCCGCCGACTCGGCAGAGAGGTTGAGGTAGCACATCTCGTCGTCCAGCCGCACGGAGACCACCGCGAAGCCCTCCGGCGCCAGGGGCAGCAACGCGTCGCTTTCCGGGCCGGCCAGAAGGGCGTCTACCACCACGCCGGCGCGGCTCTGGCCCTCATAGAGGTTCAGCAGCCTGTCCTCCGCCGTCAATGTGCCTTCTCCGTCCGGGAAATAGAGCTGCACCGCCAGGGAGCGCACCACGTCGTCCGTGGAGGTGAGCAGCACATCGCCCGCCAGCAGCAGATTGGTGTCGCGGTAGGCAAGCTCCCGGCCCGCCACGGTGATGCGCACCACGTGAACGCCCTCCAGCTGGGTCAGGGTCAGGGTGACGCAGTAGTCGGCGGTGGTCAAATCCATGCCGCTGAGCTGACCGTAGGCTTCGGAGAAGTCCACCCACACGGTGCCGCCCACCATGGTGCAGCCCAGGAGCCGGGTGCCGGCGGGAATGGGGCTTTCAAACCCCTCCCGGTCAGCCATCAGCAGCGTCAGCGCCGTCTGGATACGCTCCTGACGGTCGCCCTCGGGGAGGGTGTCCCAGGGCACGGTGGCATAGCACAGAGCGTCGCCGCCGGAGAGCTGGGTCAAATCTTCGGGACAATAGTAGAGCTTGAGGCCGTTTTCCTCCTGCCGAAGCCGGGCAACGCCGCAGCCTGTCAGGGCAAGCGTCAGACACGCCGCCAGGAAAAAGGCGATGATACGTCTCACGGGTTGTCACCTCCCTCCTCCAGAGGCAGGGTAACGGTGAACACCGTGCCGCGGCCGCCGGGGCGATGGGCCGCGGTGATGGTGCCGCCCCGGGCCGCCACCGTGTCCTGCACGATGCTCAGGCCCAGGCCCGTGCCGCCGATGGCCCGGGAGCGCATTTTATCCACCCGGTAGAACCGCTCGAAAATATGGGCCATGTCCTCGTCGGGGATGCCGATGCCGTTATCCTCCACGGTGATGATGACGCTGCCGCCATCCACGGTGACGGCGGTATGGACGAAGCCGTCCGCGGTGGAATATTTGATGCCGTTTTCCATTAGATTATACAGTATCTGGTGCAGGTCGTCCTCCGTGGCCATGACGGCGGCCCGAGGGTCGCACCGGTGGGTCAGGGTGATGTTGTGGTCACGGGCCACCATGCTCAGCATGCGCACCACCCGGTCCAGCACGGGGCACACCTCCACCCGCTCCGCCTCCGGCACCACGGCGCTGTCAAGGCGGGTAAGGCGGAGGAGATTCTCGGTGATGCGGGTCAGGCGCTCCGCCTCACGGCCGATGTCGCTTACGAACTCCCGGGTGGTGTCGCTGTCCATGTCGTCGCTGTGGAGGATGCTGTCGGTGAGCAGGCGGATGCCGGCCAAGGGCGTTTTCAGCTCGTGGCTGGCGTCGGACACAAAGCGGCGGCGGGCGTTCTCGGTGGTCTGGAGCCGGTGGGTGAGGCTGTTGAACTCGGTGGCGATCTGACTGATTTCATCGTTGCCCTTGACGGCGGCCCGGTGGGTGTAAGCGCCCTCCCGCACGCGGCGGATGGCTGCCAGCAGCTCGCCAATCTGGGCCGTCAGCACGCGGCTGAGCACTACGCTGAGCACCAGCACCGCAAGGGCGATGATGCCGGAGATTTTCAGCAGGTTGGACTGGAAGCTCTTGAACAGGTCCGCCTGCTCGGCGTCGTATTCATAGGCGTAGACGGCGCCCACGATCTGGTTGTGGTACACCACCGGCGAGGCCATGCGGCTGATGAAGGCAGCGTCGTCGTAGGTGCAGAACACGGCGTCGTTGCCCCGCAGGGCCTGGACCACCTCGGTATAAAAGGCGTAGAGTCCCTGGGCGCCGCCGCTCTCGCGGCTGTCGAAGAGGATGCGCCCGGCGGTGTCGGTGACGAGAATGCGGCTGACGCCGGTCTCCTCCATGCCGCTGAGGGCCTGTCCCACGTTCTCCTCCGTCAGCCGCTCCAGGCCGGAAAGGGCCGACTCGATCACCTTGACGGAGCCGGTCATCCCGGCGGCCTTGGACTTGAACACCAGGTTCTGGGACACCAGCAGCGGATAGGTGTTGAGCAAAATCAGCACGGCGGCGATGATGAGGATGTAGCTGGCGCCGAACTTAAATTGCAGGCTGGCTCTCGGCTTTGAAATAGTAACCCACTCCCCACTTGGTCATAATGTGTACCGGCGTGGCCGGCTGGGCCTCCAGCTTCTCCCGGAGGCGGCGAATGTGGACGTCCACGGTGCGGTAGTCGCCGGCGTAGGTATAGCCCCACACCAGGTTCATCAGCGACTCCCGGCTGTACACCCGGCCGGGATTGCGCATCAGCAGCTCAATGAGGTCGTACTCCTTGGCGGTGAGGTCGATGATTTTGCCCTCCCGGATGGCCACCCGCTGGGAGCTGTCAAGGCTCAGGTCTCCCACCGTCAGCAGATCGGCGTCATTGGCAGCCGCCTGGGAGGACTGCCGTGGCGCGGAACGCTTCAGCAGCGCCCGCACACGGGCCTTCAGTTCCAGGATGTTGAAGGGCTTGGTGACGTAGTCGTCGGCGCCGCAGGCAAAGCCCATCAGCTTGTCGGCGTCCTCGCCCCGGGCGGTGAGCATGATCACCGGCACGTCGGAAAACTCACGGATCTGCATACAGGCCTCGGTGCCGGAGAGCACCGGCATCATCAAATCGAGAATGATGAGGTCGAAATCCCCCGTTCTGGCCAGCTCCACGGCGGCGGCGCCGTCGTAGGCGGCAGCCACCTGGTAGCCCTCTTTTTCCAAATTGTATTTGATGCCTTTGACCAGCACCTGCTCGTCATCCACCACCAGAATTTTCATCGTTTTCCTCCCAGGTGATATAGTCTCGTAAGCCCTCCAGCGTCTTTGGCCCGATGCCCTGCACCTGCAAAAGCTGCTCCGGCGCCGTGTAGGGGCCGTGGGTCTCGCGGTAGTCCACGATACGCTGTCCCAGCACCGGGCCGATGCCGGGCAGCAACGTCAGGGTGTCGGCATCGGCGGCATTGACGTCGATTTTTCCGCCTTGCTCCGACGCGCCCCGCTCCACCGTCACCCGGTAGCCGGGGCCGGTATGGCCGGGAGCGGTCAGCCACAGCGCCGCCGCCACAATGGCAAATATTGCCGTAACTGACAGAAGATACCGGTGGGTCACGGTCCACTTTCCTGCGTGTGTCACAGTTGACGCGGCGCTCCTTTTCGCATATAATAACGGGTGTATGAACGTACCATGGGGGCATCCCGCCCCATTGTTTTACCTATTATATCAAATCCCGGAGAAAATGTCATTATGAAATTACGTCGATTCTTTTCCCTGCTGCTGACGGCGATAATGGTGCTGGCGCTGTGTGTGCCCGCCGCCGCCGAGGAGGATATGAAAATAGAGGCCAGGGCCGCCACGCTGATGGACGCGGAGACCGGCACCATCCTGTTCAGCCAGAACGGCGATGAGCAGCTGGACATTGCCAGCGTCACCAAGGTGATGACGGCGCTGCTGGTCATCGAAGCGGTGGACCGTGGGCAGCTGAAAATGGAGCAGATGGTCACTGCCTCGGCGGCGGCGCTGATGGGCATGCCTGCCGACGGCAGCAACGCCGACCCGGCGCTGGTGGCCGGGGAGGAGATGTCGGTGCGGGATCTGCTGTGCTGCGTGCTGCTGGTGTCTGCCAACGAGGCCTGCAACGTGCTGGCGGAGGCTGTCAGCGGCACGGTGGCGGAGTTCGTGGAGGCGATGAACAGCCGGGCCGCCTCTCTGGGCTGCCACAACACCCATTTCACCAACACCAACGGCCTTACCGCCCAGGGGCATTATTCCAGTTCCGACGACCTGGCGGTGATTTGCCGCTGCGCCATGCAAAACCCAGTTTTTGCCGACCTGTGCAGCAACACCATTATCAACATCGCCCCCACCAATAAGTGCGACAAGACCCGCACGTTACATACCACCAACTCCCTGCTGGACAACTGGCGCTACATGGGCTACCGCTACGCCTATGCCAACGGCATCAAAACCGGCACCACTGACGCCGCCGGGCATTGCCTTGCCGCCTCCGCCACCAAGAACGGGCGGACGCTGATCAGCGTGGTGCTGGGCGCGGGCGTGGCGCCGGACGGTAAGGGCGGCACCGATATTCAGAGCTTCACCGAGTCGGTGCGGCTGCTGGAATGGGGCTTTGCAAGCTTCAGCACCAAGACGGTGATCACCGCCGAGGAGCTGATTCAGGAGGTGCCGGTGACGCTGAGCAAGGAGGCCAGCTACGTGGTGGTGCATCCGGCCCGGACAGCCACCGCCATACTGCCCAACGACGTGGACCCCGCCGAGTTGGAGCGGGTGGTGACGCTGTATGAGAGCGAAGTGGCGGCGCCTGTCACCGCCGGGGACGAGCTGGGCAGCATCACCCTGCGCTTCCGGGGCAGCGACATCGTCACCGTGCCGCTGCTGGCGGTCAGCGACGTGTCCGCCAGCCGCTTCCTGGTGGTGAAAAGCCAGGTGCTGGCCTTCCTGTCCCGGACGGTGGTGAAGGTGGCCATCGTTGCGCTGGCCGCGCTGATTATCGCCTTTACGGTGTGGTGGAAGGTGTTCCGCCGCAACCGCCGCTACGGGCGCAGCAGCGACAAACGGTATCGCCACCGCAGCTACCGGGGCAGGAGATTTTAACCATGCAGATCCTCTACGAAGACCCCTATCTTGTGATTGCCGTGAAGCCGGTGGGCGTGCTCAGCGAGGACACGGAGGGCGCCGCCTGCATGCCGGCGCTGCTGCGGCAGCATTACGCCGGGCAGGGCAAGCCGGACTACATCGCCACCGTACACCGGCTGGACAAGGTGGTGGGCGGCGTGATGCTGTTCTCCCGCCGCCCAGACGTCACGGGAAAGCTGACGGGGCTGGTGGCCCGGCATGAGATCACCAAGGAATATCTGGCGGTGGTACGGGGCCATCCCCAAAAGGCTGCCGACACCTGGACGGACCTGCTGTTTCGTGACAGCCGGGTAAACAAGAGCTACGTGGTGCAGCGCCTGCGCAAGGGCGTACGGGAGGCCACGCTGGACTATGTGGAGCTGGGACGCAGCGAAGATTTATCCCTGGTGCGGGTACATCTCCACACCGGGCGCACCCATCAGATCCGGGTGCAGTTCTCCCACCGGGGGCTGCCGCTGCTGGGGGATATCCGCTACGGCAGCAAGGCGGACTGCTCTACGGCGTTATGGTCCTATCATCTGGCCTTCCGCCATCCCATCACCGGGAAAACGGTGGACGTAAGCTGTCCGCCGCCGGAGGAATGGCCCTGGACGCTGTTTTCGGGCAGCGTTTCGCTGTAAAGGAAAAGCACATGACAAAGCCCGTGAGGATTGACCTCACGGGCTTTTACATATTACGGTTGGTTACACCGCCCGGGCCAGGGCCTGCTCCAGGGCCTGGGAGAGCTGGTCGGGGCAGGAGGTGGGACGGAAGCCGCAGCGGATGCCCTTCAGACGCTCTATGGCGTCCTGGGCGGACATGCCCACCACCAGGCGGGAGATGCCCTGCAAATTGCCGTCGCAGCCGCCCTCCACATGGACGGCGCGGATGACGCCATCCTCAAGCTCCACCGTCATGCGGCGGGAACAAACGCCCCTGGGCGTAAAGGTATATGTCATAGCTCTGTGTACTCCTTTATGTCAGTCTGGGGCGTATTATAGCACGGCTCGTCAGCCTTTTCAACCACCAGAGGCAGAATAACCACGTTGACCCGGCGGGAAAAGGCATAGGTCAGGGTGCTCTGGGTGCCGCCGCTGACGCCGTCATGCACCGCCAGCAGCAGATCGCAATGGTCCACCATATAGCGGTTGCGCTGCTGCATGCAGCCGGGGACGTAGTGGTCATACAGCACGGTGCGGCGGTCACATTCCGCCAGCATGGCCTCGTACCGCGCCCTGTCCGCCCCGCGCCAGCGCTTGGCCTGGTCGCCGCAGGGGATGGCGGCCTCCAGCGTCACGTCGTGCCAACGGTCCTTGAGAGACAGCACCGCCTGGGCAAACCAGGTGTCGCAGCCCCGGGCCATGCCGCAGACGAAGTGGCGGAAGCCTGCCAGATACGCCTGCTCCACCGCGTCGGCAATCCGCTCCTGCAGCGCCTGGCACCGGGAATCCTGTTCATTCTCGCCCCAGGGCAGCTTCTCCGGCCGGTGGCCTGTGAAGGCACAGGTTATCTCTCTTGCGCGCATGGTCTCACCTCCCCACATTTTGCTTAATTATCGCACGTTTGTTCGATATTGTCAAGATGAGTAATTCACTATTGCCTTTGGCCGGGAACTGTGGTATAGTGTCAGGCGAACACAATTGGATCATTGGTCTTCGGGGCGGGGTGCAAGTCCCCACCGGCGGTATAGTCCGCGAGCCCGTTTTTTTCGGGCAGGAACCGGCGCGATTCCGGTACCGACAGTGACAGTCTGGATGAGAGAAGGCGTGTACGGCATTTGAATGCTCTTTTTGCGTGCACCTTGGAAGACGATCTTCCAGGGTGTATTTTTCGTAAAAGGAGTATTCCTATGTCCGCAGAAAAGAAGAAAACCTATCGCCTGGCGGTGGCCGCCATGCTCAGCGCCATCGCCGCTGTGCTGCAATTTGTGGAGATTTCCATTCCCATCATGCCGTTCTTTGTCAAGCTGGACGTGTCCGACCTGCCAGCGCTGCTGGGCACCTTCGCCCTGGGCCCGGTGTGGGGCGTGGCCATCGAGCTGGTGAAGAACCTGCTGCACCTGCCCTTCGGCCACAGCGCCGGCGTGGGCGAGCTGTGCAACTTCCTGCTGGGCGGCGTATTTGTCTTCGTGGCGGGGCTGGTGTACCACCGGGGCAAGAACCGCCGCACCGCCGCCTGGGGCGCCGTGCTGGGAGCAGTGGCTATGGCAGCCATCAGCCTGCCGCTGAACTACTATGTGGTCTATCCCGCCTACGTGGTGCTGTATCACATGCCCCTGGACGCCATTGTGGACGCCTACGAGGCCATTTTAGGCACCATCGCCCACGTCCCCACCGGCAATGCGCTGCTGAACTGTCTGGTGGTGTTCAACGTGCCGTTCACATTGGTGAAGGGGCTCATCGACGTGGCGCTGTGCTTCATCATTTACAAGCCCCTGTCCCCCCTGCTGCACAAGTGATTACCGCAAAGCGTCGCCCAATGGGCGGCGCTTTGCGCCTGTCAAAAAACGGCTCCGCCGTTTTTTGACAATGGGATTGCAGTCTACTGCGCGCACGAATAGTGCTCCGGAGGCGCACTATTCGCACACTTCGTAGCCTGAGAAGTGAAAAAAGTGACGCGCGCCAGCGACACCCCGCGAAGCATGAGCGGTTGGTGGAGCCAGTGCCCTTGGGGTACATGTCGTCACTTTTTTCGGATTTCAATGGTTCGCGCCTGCGGGCGCGAAATCTGCGATGCTTTTTTGACAATTTGAAAGCGTCGCCCAAAGGGCGGCGCTTTTTCCTTTACCGCTATGGGGAACTGTGATATACTATGTAAGTGAAGGGGGTGAGGCCGTATGGACGACCGGGTGATATTGCACTGCGACCTGAACTGCTTTTTTGCCTCGGTGGAGATGCTTTCCCACCCTGAGGTGCGGGACATCCCCATGGCGGTGTGCGGCGACCCCGCTTCACGACACGGCATCATTCTGGCCAAAAACGACCCCGCCAAGCATTTGGGCGTCAAGACGGCGGAGACGGTGTGGCAGGCCAGGCGGAAGGCACCGGGACTGGTGCTGCTGCCGCCCCACCACGGATTATACCGGGAATACAGCCGTCAGGTAAACGCCATTTATGAGGGGTTTACCGACCTGGTGGAGCCCTTCGGCATTGACGAGAGCTGGCTGGACATCACCGGCAGCCTCCACCTGTTCGGCGGCGACGCCAAGGCGGTGGCGGACGAGATTCGCCGTCGGGTAAAGGAGGAAACGGGGCTCACCGTATCGGTGGGCGTCAGCTTCAACAAGGTGTTTGCCAAGCTGGGCAGCGACTATAAAAAGCCTGACGCCACCACGGTGATCTCCCGGGAAAACTGGCGGGACATCGTGTGGCCTCTGCCGGTGGGCGACCTTTTATACGTTGGCCAGGCGGCCCGGGAGGTGCTGGGCAAGCACGGCATAAAAACCATCGGAGAGCTGGCCGCCGTGGAGGAGGACAAGCTGACGGAGTGGATGGGCAAGATGGGACGGGAGCTGCACCTGTACGCCAACGGCCTGGAGCACAGCCCCGTCCGCCGCCCGGAGCAGCAGGAACCGGTGAAATCCGTGGGCAACGGCAGCACCTTCCCCCAGGATCTGACCCGGTGGGACCAGGTGCGGCCGGCACTGGGAATGCTGTGCGACAGCGTGGCCATGCGGCTGCGCAAGCACGGCCTCTACTGCGGCGGCGTGGCGGTGACGCTGCGGCGCAGCGACTTCACCCAGCGCTCCCGGCAGACCCAGCTTCCCTCCCCCACCCATCTGATGCGGGACATCTACGACACCGCCCTGGCCCTCACCGCCGAGCTGTGGCACAGCGGCGAGGCCATCCGCTCCCTGACGGTGACGGCGCTGTACATCACCGAGAGCGGCGACAGCTTTCAGCAGCTGGACCTGCTGGGCGGCGCGAAACAGCAGAAAAACGAGAAGCAGGAAAAGCTGGAGGACGCCATGGCCGCCATCCGGGGAAAATACGGCACCGGGGCCATCCATTTTGCCCAGAGCGGTCCGGGCCACGGCTGGGACGACTGATGGTTTCCAAAAAACGGATAGTATTGTGCGGGTCGGCCATCCTATGGGATGACCGTCCCTCTTTTTTTCGGGGCGGGGAGAAAATTTGCAAATTCCCATTGGCCGTGCTATAATGCCGAAATGTGGTTTCTTTATCACGCAAAACCGATTTTTCGTCGCCCATGCGACTGCCCATAAGGAGAAATGCGTATGTCCAAAACGTCCAAGTCCAGACTGGCGCACCATGCGCCCGGCGGGACGGCCCGGGTGCTGCCCCTGCTCTTCCTGCCCTGCGCGCTGGTGTACCACGAGTGGCTTTTGCAAATTTTTGATAAGGAGAACCCCATCTTCTCCCCCTCCCTGCTGCCCATTACCGCATTTGCACTGGCCACGGGCCTCGTGTTGGCCCTGGGGCTGAACCTCATCCGGCAGCAGAAGGTGAAGACGGTGATTGCCGCCGTGCTCACCTTTGCCTGGACGGTGTTCGAATGCATCGAATACTGCTGCAAGAGCTATTTCAAGTCCTATTTCGGCTTCGGCTACATGGAGGCCATGACGGGCCATGTGCTGGGCAGCTTTTTCGGCACCATGATAGAGGTGATTCTGGAGCGGATCCCCTTCATTTTGCTGTCGCTGGTGCCCTTTGCGGCGCTGCTGATCTGGCGCAGGGTGCTGCTCGCCCCCATCCCCTACCCCTCCGCCGTAAAGTGGGCCGCACTGGGGGCCGCCCTCGTGCTGCAGGTGTGCGGCATGGTGATGGGCCATTTCGGGCCTTATCGCAACGTGTACACCTACGATTTCACCGCCAACAGCACCATCCCCCGGTTCGGCCTGGTGACACAGCTGCGGCTGGAGGCGCTGTATGCTGTCACGGGCGTGCCGGAGCAGCCCACCGTGGACATCACCCAGATTGTGGACAATTCGTCCCAGCTGCCGCCGCCGGAGGAATACGGCGAGAATGCCCTGGACATTGACTTTGCCGCCCTGGCAGAGGGCGAGAGCAACGAGACGCTAGCGGCCATGCACCGCTATTTTGCCGCCAAGCCCGCCACCTATCAGAACGAATACACCGGCCTCTTCGCCGGAAAAAATCTCATTCTCATTACGGCGGAGGCCTTCTCGCCCTACGTCATTTCCCCCGACCTGACCCCCATGCTCTATAAGATGACCCACGAGGGCTTTGTGTTCACCGACTACTATCAGCCCGCCTGGGGACAGTCCACCACCGGGGGCGAATACGCCTCCATGACGGGCCTCATCCCCACCTGGGTAAACGGCAACGTCAGCTTTTACGCCAGCGCCCGGGACTATATGCCCCTGGCGCTGGGCAACCAGCTGGGCGCTCTGGGCTACGACTGCCGGGCCTGGCACAACAACGAATACACCTACTACGAGCGGAACAAGACCCACCCCAACCTGGGGTATCTCTACGTGGGCTGCGGCAACGGGCTGAAGCTGAAAACCAACGGCGACGGCTCCTGGCCCTACTCCGACCTGGAGATGATGGAGGCCACGGTGGACGAATACCTCACCAATTACACCGACCACGGCACCCCCTTCCACGCCTACTATATGACCGTCAGCGGTCACGCCAACTGGGGCTGGACCCAGGCCATGTCCGCCCGCCACAAGGCGGAGGCCCAGGCGGCCTATCCCAACGCCTCCACCACGGTGCAGGCCTTCATCGCCGCCAACCTGGAGGTGGAGCTGTCGCTGCAATACCTTTATGACCGGCTCTCCGAGGCCGGGGCGTTGGAGGACACGGTGATCTGCATGACGGCGGACCACTACCCCTACGCCATGGTGGGCGAGGGCTTTGACTATTACCCGGAGCTGTCGGGCATCGACGACACGGAAAAGGACATTTCCCGCTATAAGAGCACCTGGCTCCTGTGGAGCGGCGGCATGGAAAAGCCCATCACCGTAGACACCCCCTGCACCGCCGTGGACATCCTGCCCACCCTCAGCAATCTTTTCGGCCTTTCCTACGACTCCCGGCTGCTGTCGGGCCGGGACGTGCTGGACAGCCACGTATCCCCCACCGCCGTCTCCGCCTCCATGCCCATCGCCATCATCCCCACCAGCGCAGGGGTGAGCTGGCGGACGCTGGCAGGAACCTACGACTGCCATTACAACACCTTTACGCCCCGGCCCGGCGTCACTGTGCCGGAGAACTACTGCGACAACGTCATCGCCCTGGTGGACGCCAAATACAGCTATGCCAAACTGGTGATTGCCTACGACTACTATAACGCCGTCTACCCCGGCGGCACCGGCAACGCAGCGGCCTATGTGCCCACCGCCCCACGGGTAACGGAGCCGGTCAGCTCCGCGCCGGTGGAGCCCATGGAAGATTGGCCCACCTACACTCCCGGGCCGGAGCCCACGCCCGGCGGCGGCGATACCCCTGGCGGGAACGAAACCCCAGGTGAGAACGAATCCTCCGGCGGGAACGAATCCTCCGGCGGGAACGAATCCTCCGGTGGGAACGAATCCTCCGGTGGGAACGAATCCTCCGGCGGGAATGAATCCTCCGGTGGGAATGAATCCTCCGGCGGGAATGAATCCTCCGGCGGGAATGAATCCTCCGGCGAGAATGAATCCTCCGGCGGGAATGAATCCCCCGGAGGCCAGTCGCAACCGTAACCTGTCGCTAAAAAAACAAACTGCATACGAACATACCGGAGCTGCCGCGTCGGCAGCTCCGGTATTTTATGACTATATCATTAGTGACTGGAGCTGTGCTCCCAGTGCTCGTCGTCCTCGTGGAGGATGCTGATGTCCTCCAGATAGGCGGTGTCCAGGGGGTTGGTGAGGGGCGCCATGGCCTTGTACTGCTCCAGCTTCATGCGGGAGCGCTCAGGGGGCTGCACCGTGCCGGCACCGGCCACGCAGCCGCCGGGACAGGCCATGCCCTCCAGCAGGTAGCCGTCGTACTTGCCGGTGCGGGCGATACGCAGCATCTGGCGGCACTCCTTCAATCCGTCGGCGTGGACGGTCTTCACCTCCATGTCGGGATGGTTGCGGTGGATGACCTCGGCCACTGCGTTGGCAACGCCGCCGCTGGCGGCAAAGCCCACGCCGGGGGCGGAGGCCTCATACTCGGCGCCGTTGTCGGGCACCTCCTCCCAGTTGATGCCCTTGGCGCGCAGCATACCCCGCAGCTCCTCAAAGGTCAGCACGAAGTCCACGTCGCTGCGGATGGTGCGGCGGCTGGCCTCCAGCTTCTTGGCGGCGCAGGGGCCGATAAAGGCGATCTTGCAGTCGGGGTGGCGGCGCTTCTGGAGCCGGGCCGTCAGCACCATGGGGGTCATGGTCATGGAGATATAGGGGGCCATGCCGGGGAACTCCTTCTTGGCCATCACCGACCAGGCGGGGCAGCAGGAGGTAGCCATAAAGGGCTGCTTCTCCGGCACGTCGCGGACGAACTCCTCCGCCTCCTCCACAGAGCACAGGTCGGCGCCCACAGCCACCTCCTCCAGGCCCTGGAAGCCCAGAATCTTCATGGCGGTGAGAATTTTGCCGGGGGTAGCCTTGTCGCCGAACTGGCCCCAGAAGGCGGGGGCAATGATGGCGATGATCTTATCGCCCCGCTTGATGGAGTGGATGAGCTGGAAAAGCTGGCTCTTGTCCACAATGGCGCCGAAGGGGCAGTTCACCAGGCACATGCCGCAGCTGACGCACTTATCGTGGTTGATCTCGGCGCGGCCGTACTCGTCGCTGCCGATGGCGTCCATGCCGCAGGCCTCGGCGCAGGGACGCTCGAAGCGGATGATGGCCTGATAGGAGCAGCTCTGCTTGCACTTGCCGCACTTGATGCACTTGGACTGGTCGATGTGGGCCTTGCCATGCTCAAAGTACACGGCCTGCTTGGGGCAGACGGTGGAGCAGTGGTGGGCAAGGCAGCCCTGGCAGGCGTTGGTCACCTCCAGATGGGTGGGGGGGCAGGCGTTGCAGGCAAACTTGATGACGTTGATCAGCGGCGGCTCATAATACTTCTCGGCGATGGCGCTCTCCTGCACGCCGTCGGAGATCATGGTATGCTCCTCCACCTTGCGCAGGGGCAGGCCCATGGCCAGGCGGATGCGCTCGCCCACGATGGCGCGCTCCAGGAAAATGGAGTCCCGCTGCTTGCCCACCTCGCCGGGGACGATCTCATAGGGCAGCTTCTCCATGCGCTGGGTGTAGTCGCCGCCCTCGTAGGCCATACGGGCCACCTCGGCGAACACGCGCTGGCGCATGGTGGTGATGTCGCATTGATAGTTACGCATAAGGCATTTCCTCTCACGGTATAATTCAATTTATTATCGTATGGGACGAAATAAAAGTCAACTGGTATCGCAAGAGAATTTTGCCGATTTTTCTCGTTTTTCTTTCCCGGTTTTTGCTACATCTTTCCCTCCAGGCCCTCCGCCAGCTTCTCCAGGGCCTTTTTCTCAATGCGGGAGACGTAGCTGCGGCTGATGCCGTAGCGCTTGGCGATTTCCCGCTGGGTCTCCGGCTCGGCGCCCCCCAGGCCGTAGCGGCGGCGAATCACGTCTGCCTCCCGCTCGTCCAGCACCTTGGCCACCAGATGGCGAATCAGAATTCGGTCGTCCCTGTCCTGCAAATCTGCCAGCATGGTGTCCTCCTCCCCCACCACGTCCGCCAGGTGCAGCTCATCGCCGTCACCGTCCCCCTCGATGGCGTCGGACAGGGACACTTCACCCTGCAGCTTCTTCCGGGAGCGGAAGAACATGAGGATTTCATTCTCGATGCAGCGGCTGGCGTAGGTGGCCAGGCGGATGCCCTTGTCGGGGCGGAAGGTGTTCACCGCCTTGATGAGGCCGATGGTGCCGATGGAAATGAGGTCGTCCTGTAGATCCGTCTGGGTGTAATACTTTTTCACAATATGAGCCACCAGGCGCAGGTTGTGCTCCACCAGTTTATTCCGGGCGTCCAAATTCCCGGCGGCGGCAAGGCGGAGGCACTCCGCTTCCTCCTCTTTGGACAGGGGCTTGGGGAAAGAGCCGCTGTCGTTGGCAAGATGCAGCGATAAAAACAGGCAATTACATAGAAACAGCAAGGCCGCGCTCCACATGGCCATCCCTCCTTCGGCCCCACTGTATGCGCGTTGGGAATGTCCCTATGCGGGGAAAGGGGTTGCACGGGGGGAAGAAATATGGTAAAAAAACACTATATTACAATAATGTGAGGAGGCGGCCCATGGCTGTCAAATGCTACTATTTCGACGTGTCGGCCCTGACGGGGGCCCAGTATGACGCGGCGCTGGCCGCCCTGCCCTGGGAGGAGCGGCGGCAGCGGGTGGGCCGCCTTTTGACACCGCAGGCCCGGCTTCTTTGCCTGGGGGCCGGGGCGCTGCTGGCCTGGACCCTGGGGCAGGCCGGGGCCGCGGATTTGACTTTAGCTTACGGCAATAACGGAAAGCCGCGCCTTGCCCATCACCCGGACATTCATTTCAGCCTCTCCCACAGCGGCACGCTGGCGGTGTGCGCCGTGGCGGACCGGGCCGTGGGCGTGGACGTGGAGCGGCCCCGGGCGGTAAGCGAGGCGCTGGTACGGCGGGTGCTGACGGCGGAGGAGCAGACGTGGCTGGCGGGCCAGGCAGACCCAAAGGCGGCCTTTATCCGGCTTTGGACCCGGAAGGAGAGCTTTCTCAAGCGGTCTGGCGAGGGATTGTCCCGCCGGCCGGACGGCTTTTCCGTGCTGCCGCCGGCGGAGGACGTCGCCCCCGCCGGATTTGCGGAAAGAGACATATCGGACTACCGTGTATGCGTATGCTGTGAAGGGGCGGAGACGACACTGTTTTTCCCCTGGGAGTTTCCTGTCCCGCCGGCGGAATAACAGGCTGACGATTCATGGCTTGTCCAGAAAAATTTTGTAATTTGTTTGTTATTTTTTTGCTAATTTCTTGCGTTCTTGCTTTGAAAACCCCATTTCCATGCAGAAGTTCGTTGACAGGAAAAAGCATTCTGCACTAAAATAATGTTAATTCCAGGAGAACTTTTGTGTATTCTATGTGGATGGCAGTTTCCCTTTCCCATGTTCCGCTCTGCTAAGGGAAAGGACGGCCTTGCCCCATGGACATGACAAGAGGTCGGAAGATCAACTTTATTGTTAGAAGAAGAGAAAGGAGTTTCCCATGGCAGATTTGCAGAAGAAGAGAAAGTTTAGCCTTCCCAGTACTCCCGTGCTGCTGTTCCTGATCATCGTCGTGGTCATGATCTGCACCTACATCATTCCTGCCGGTGTATATGACCGCTTCGTGGATGAGGCTACCGGCCGCACCCTGGTGGATCCCTCCACCTACCACAGAGTCGATCAGAGCCCTGTTAACCCCTTCCAGATGTTCTCCATGATGGCCGGCGCCTTCGACGCCGTGTCCAACATCATCTTCCTGATCGCATTCGGTTTCTTCTGGGTCTACAGCGTCATGCAGAGCGGCGCCCTGACCTCCGCCATCAACAAGCTGCTCAACAGCAAGGCCCGCGACAGCAAGCTGTTCATCCCCATCTGCATGTTCATCTTCGCTATCGCCGGTTCTACCTACGGCGAGCTGGAGACGGTGTACGGCCTGGTGCCCATCTTCGTGGCTCTGGCTATCGCGCTGGGCTATGATGCCATCGTCGGCCTGTGCATGTGCTTCGTGGGCGTGGCCACCGGCTTCGCCTCCGCCACCACCAACGCCTTCACCATCGGTGTGGCCCAGGCCATCGCGGAGATCCCCATCTTCTCAGGCCTGGTGTATCGCTGGATCATCTTCTTTGTCCAGTACGCCGTGATGACCCTGCTGTGCATGCGCTACGCCGCCAAGGTCAAGGCCGATCCCACCAAGAGCTACGTCTACGGCGTGGACTTCTCCTCCTTCCAGCTGGAGCGCCAGGAGAAGGTGGACTTCACCACCAAGCAGAAGATCATCCTGCTGTCCATGATCCTCACCGTTGCCACCATCGTGTACGGCTCTCTGAAACTGGGCTTCTGGCTGAACGAGATGAGCGCCGTGTTCATCATCTCCGCTCTGGTTGTCTCCATCATCGCCGGCTTCAAGCCCGAGCAGATCAAGGATAACCTGCTGACCGCGTTCAAGGAAATGGCCATCGGCATGGTGGTGGTGGGCCTGGCCCGCGCCATCCTGGTGATCATGCAGAACGGCGTCATCATCGACACCGTGGTGCACGCGCTGTCCTCCGTCATGACCGGTCTTGGCAGATACGGCTCCGCCATTGCCATGCTGATCGCCCAGAACATCATCAACTTCTTCATCCCCTCCGGCTCCGGCCAGGCTACCGCTATCATGCCCATCATGGTACCTCTGGGCGACCTCGCCGGCGTGTCCCGTCAGGTCACCGTTCTGGCCTACCAGTTCGGCGACGGCTACTCCAACATGCTGTGGCCCACCTGCTCCGTGGCTACCATGTGCGGTATCGGCAAGATTCCTCTGGAGAAGTGGTACAAGTTCTTCATCCCCGTGTACGCTATCTGCTTCCTGGTCCAGGTGATCCTGATCGTGATCGCCGTGATGATCAACTATCAGTAAGACCATCGGAAAACACAACATCGTTCTACCGCAGGATTAACACTGATGAGAGGGCCGCGCTCCTGCGCGGCCCTCTTTTCCGTTCCACATTTCTAAAAAAGGACGTGCAAGCCCATGGCAAACGAGAAAAAAACCAACCCGAAGCTATACCAGTCCGAACGCACCGATCTCTATTTTCAGCGCAAATACCGCCGCGGCACCATTCCCATCCTGCTCCTGGGCGCGGCAGCAGCCGCCGCCTTTGCTTACTACAACGTGCAGGCGGGACACGGAGGATTCTACTACGCCGTTGCCGCCATGCTGCTGGGCATCGCCGTGTGGCAGTTTTTCTACACCCGCATGGCCAAGGTCAGCGGCGACGAGGTAGACCGGCGCTGCCTGGCGCTGCAGCGGGAGACTCATTTTGAGAGCAGAGCGCTCAACGCCTCCGACATGGACATAGACGACTTTGAGTGCAGCGACAAGGTGCTGCTGCGCGGCTATTCCACTCTCTCTATTGACAAAAATGCCCCTCTTTACCGCGCCGACGGCGCTGACAAGGTAGGCCGCTCCTCCCATTTGCAGATGAGCTATTTCGTGCTGGGGCCGGAAAGCATTGAGGCCTTCAGTGTGGTGCGCTCCCTTCTCTCCCCTGCCGAGACCCAGGAGAACATGTCCTGGCACTATGACCACATCGGCCAGGTATCCATCGACGAGATCTCCCTCTCCTGTCCCACCGCGCCCGGCGGAAGCGAAACGGAAAACCGCAAGTTTCCTGTGATCTCCATCCGCGGTGACAACAAGCGCATCCGGCGAACCTACGCCTTTATGCCGGACCAGCTTGGCGCGGCCAAGGAGCTTGTGGCGTTGATTGAGAGCAAAATCAAATCATAATATCAGAAAGGAATGATCCCATGAAGAGTATCCACGAACGGGTAGAGGCGCTGCGTCCGGAAATCCGGGCTCTGGCCCATCAGATGCACGAGGATCCGGAGCTGGGCATGCAGGAATTCCACGCGGTGGCCAACATGACGGCGCTGCTGGAGAAATACGGCTTCACCATTGAGCGCAACGTGTGTGACCTGGAGACGGCATACATCGCCACCTACAAGGGCAGTAAGCCCGGACCGGTAATCGGATTTCTGGCGGAATACGATGCGCTGAAGGGCATGGGGCATGCCTGCGGACACAATATGATCGGCGCGCTGGCGGTTTGCTGCGGCATTGCCCTGCGGGAGGCCATCGACGAATACGGCGGCGAGGTGCGGGTCATCGGCGCGCCCGCCGAGGAGACCCTGGGCGGCAAGGTGAATCTGGCGGCTGCCGGACGGTACGACGACCTGGCAGTGGCCATGATGGCCCACCCCTTCGGGCGGCACGGCGCCAGCGGCGGCTTCAACGCCCTGGACTCCCAGCGCTTTGAGTTCTTCGGCAAGAGCGCCCACGCCGGCGGCGCCCCCTGGAAGGGCGTCAACGCACTGAACGGCGTCATCGAGACGTTCAACAACATCAATGCCCTCAGGGGCCACGTGGAGCCTGACGCACGGGTGGCGGGCGTCATCCGGGACGGCGGCAAGGCTGCCAACATCGTGCCCGACTATGCCATGGCGGAGTTCTATATCCGCCATCCCGACTCCACTTATCTGCGGGGCTTCAGCGAAAAGGTGATCAACTGCGCCAAGGCCGCCGCATTGGCTACCGGCACGGAGCTGAAGGTCACCAACTTCGAGGGCTGGTACGACGACCTGCACACCAATGAAACCCTTTCCCGCCGGGCGGTGGAGCACACCAAGGCATTTGGCGTCACCCAGGACATGGAGAAATACTCCTCCACCGGCTCCTCCGATATCGGCAACGTCAGTTACCGCTGCCCCACCATCCACCAGTGGTTCGACGTGATCGGCGGCAACACGGGCATCGGCACCCACACCCCGGAGCTGCTGGCCGGCGCCGACTCCGACTACGGCTATGACCAGCTCTTCATCGTGGCCAAGGCCTTTGTGGCCACGGCGGAGGACGTGCTCACCGATCCCGCCTTCCTGGCGGCAATCCGCAAGGAGTTTGACGACACCACCTGCAGCGCAAAATAACCCATTATGCAGACAGGCGCCGCTCCCGGGCATATCGTCCGGGGGCGGCGCTTGTGTATTGCGAAAACGGGTGGGGCTACGCCACGTAACGGTCGCCGATCATGTCGTCCAGGATGGCGCAGGCGTCGGCGCAGTATTTGCCGCAGTTGTCCCAGGTATGAGGGGTGCTGACCCGGTTGGGGTCGGCGGCGTCGTAGCCCTTCAGGAGCTGGCGGCAAAGGGTGGCGCCGTGAATAGCCTCAAAGCGGCTGTGGAACTCCCGCACCAGCGCAATCAGCCTGGCATTCTCCTCGGTGGCGTTGGGCTTATCGTAGCCATACAGAAGCCCCAGGGCCAGAGAGCCCGCGGACAGCACGCCGCAGGTGTCACCATGGTTGCAGCCGGCGCCCAAACCGGCGGTGAGCCGCAAGGCGGCATTCACGTCCTGTCCCAGGCACTCCGCCACGTGGCACATAACCACCTGGGAGCAATGGTAGCCTACGGCCATCATTTCATTGGCGCGCTGCTCTGTCATTTTTTCTGCCATGTTCATCCCTCCAAAACGTGGTATTTCGCCGTCTTTTACATTTTTACAATACCACAGCATTCAGGTCAAATCCATGATTGTGTGGTGGAGAAATCCACATCGGATTGCTGTATTTCACAGGAAAACAGTTCCGCAAGCGCAGCCCGGCTCCGACCTCTACGGTCGGAGCCGGGCTGCACCAAATATATGTGAGAGGGTAAGTCACACCAAAATTAACCCAGCGTCATGCCGCCGTCCACCAGGAAGTTGGAGCCGTTGACATAGGACGCCTCGTCGGAGCAAAGGAACACCACCACGTTGGCCATTTCCATGGGCTCGCCGGGACGGTTCATGGGGCCCAGGGTCACGTTATCCAGGGGGTTCTCAAAGGTCTCCTTATACTGCTCCAGGATGCGGCGGAACATCTCCGTGTTCACCCAGCCGGGAGAAATGGCGTTGACGCGGACGCCGTTGCCGCCGTTCTCGTTGGCGGCGTTCTTAGTCATGTGGATGACGGCGGCCTTGGAGGCGCCGTAGGCGATCTCGCCGGCATAGCCGAACATGCCGGACACGGAGCCGAAGTTGACGATGGCGCCGCTCTTCTGAGCCTGCATGACGGGCAGCACATTCTGCATCATCAGGAAGGTGCCGTAGACGTTGATCTCAAACACCTTCTTGGCCATTTTGAAATCGTATTCCTCCGTGCGGCTGTTGTTGGGGCCCTCGATGCCCGCCAGATTCACCAGGCAGTCGATACGGCCGTACTTGTCCATCACCTTCTGCACGGCGGCCTTGACGCTGTCCTCACTGGCCACGTCCACGGTGACCACGAAGCCATGCTCCTCATCCAGCCCCAGGAGCGCTACCGATCTCCGGGCCGCCTCCTCGCGGATGTCCATAAGCACCGCCTTGGCGCCGTTGTCGGTAAACTTCTTAACGATGGCCCGGCCCATATCGCCGCCGGCGCCGGTAACAATGGCTACCTTACCTGTGAAATCCATACTCGTTCTCCTTTCCGTTATTGGATGATATGTGGCCCCGCAGGGCACAGGGGTGTCAGTCCAGCTTGCCTAAAATCTCCACGTCCATGTCCGCCGCGGTGCGGAAACAGGCGCGAATCTCCTCCACCCGCTCATCGGAGGGCGGCGTGAAGCTCTCCGGCGTACCGCCGATGTTCCGCAGCTTGGCCTTGCCCAGGTCGTGATAGGGCAGCAGCGTCACGCGCTTGAGGCCCAGCTGACGGTATAGATCGGCCGTGGCCTCGATGATGGCGGGGGTATCGTTGACGTCATGGGTCAGCGGCATGCGCATCTGAATCTTCTCCCGGGTGACCGGGTCGGCGGCCAGACGGCGGAGATTATCCAAAATCACCTTGTTGCTCCGCCCCGTATAGGCCTGATGCACGGCGTCGTCGATGGACTTCATGTCATACAGCACGTGAGTCACGTTCTCGCGCTTTACCAGGCGGTACAGCGTGTCGCCGTCGCCGTAGCCGGAGGTGTCCAGGCAGACGCAGATGCCCTCCTGGGCCGCCAGGTCTACCAGCGCGGCAGTGAAATCGGGGTGGGAGAGCATCTCGCCGCCGCTGACGGTCATGCCGCCGCCGGTGCTGTCGTAAAAATCCTTGTCCTGGACCACCTCGGCCATAACCTCCTGGGGGGTCATCTCCCGGGCCACCTTCCGCAGGCTCTCGGCATAGCAGAAGGCGGTGCAGGCAAAGCATCTGTCACACTTCTCCCGGTCGATATGGATTTTGGCGTCCTCCCCCACCGAAATAGCGTTTTGGGGGCAATGGGTCAGGCAATAGCCGCAGTGGATGCAGCTATTGGGCATCTGAATGAGCTGCTGCTCGTAGCTGATAAGCTCCGGGTTATGGCACCAGCGGCACCGCAGCGGGCAGCCTTTGAGGAACACGGTGGTGCGTATACCGGGGCCGTCCTCCGTGGAGAATTTTTGAATGTTGCCGACCAGTGCTTTCATGGAGCGCTCCTTATTCCGGGCGGGCGTAGTGGGGCGTGCGGTAGATGATGGTGTCCTGGGCGCTCTTATCCAGCTCGGTGAAGTAGGCCATGTAGCCCGCCACGCGGACCATGAGGCCCCGGTACTTCTCGGGGTGAATCTGGGCGTCCTTCAGGGTCTTGTTGTCCACCACGTTGATCTGGATATGCTCGCCGCCGTGCTTGAAGTAGGTCTTGATGACGCCCTCGATGCTCTGCAGGCCCTTCTCGCCCTCCACGCCCTTGGGGTCGAAGCGGAGGTTGAACAGGGCGCCGTCGTGGAAGGCGGTCTGGCCCATGGCGGCCACGGACTTCACCGTGGCGGTGGGGCCCTTCACGTCACGGCCCATCATGGGCGAGGCGTTGTCGCAGAAGGGCTCGCCGGCCAGGCGGCCGTCGGGGGTGGCTCCGCAGACCATGCCGTGGGACACGTTGACAGTCTGGGAATGGACATTGAAGGAATACCGTCCGCCACGGGCGTCGGGCCATTCCTGCACGTTCTCGGCGATGAAATGCATCATCTCACGGTAGATGCCGTCCACGTACTCGTTGTCGTTGCCGAACTTGGGGGCCTTGTTCAGCAGCAGCTGGCGCATGCGCTCCTCGCCCTCAAAGTTCTTGTCCAGGGCGGCGATGAGCTCATCCATGGTGAAGTCGTGATCGCGGAACACGCAGGTGTCGATGGCGGCGATGGAATCGGCCAGGTTGGCCGCGCCGGTGATATAGAGACCGGCGGTGGAGAACTTGGCGCCGCCGTGCTGAACGCTGCGGCCGCTCTCCACGCAGCCCTTGGTGACCATGCTGGCGAAAATCACCGGGTAGCGGGTCATGTGCATGCTCTGCATTACGTTGTAGCCGTCGCAGATCATGCGGTAATGATGGAGAATCTGCTTTTTCAGGGCATTCTTCAGGTCCTCCACGTTCTTGAACTCTCTGGGGTCGCCGGTCTGGAGGCCCATCAGCTTGCCGGTGTCGGGGTCCACGCCGTTATGCAGCACGAACTCGATCATCTTGCCCATGTTGACGTAGCCGGCGTCGGGGGAGCCGTCGGTGCTGCCGCCGCCGGGGCCGGGCTGGATGCAGCCCACGATGGTCCAGTCACGGGCCTCCTCCATGGAGCAGCCCTTGCCCAGGGCCATCTGCATGGCTACGTTGTCATTGAAGAAGCCGGGGTTGGCCTGGCCGTCCTGGATCATCTCGCAGCCCTTGCGGATCAGCGCCTCGGGGGTGCCATCCCACACGCGGACGGCCATGACGGGCTGGGTGGTCTTGAGCTGGTTGGCGGCCTCCAGGCACAGGTAGCTCAGGTCATTGGTGGCGTCCTTGCCATCGGGGGTCTGGCCGCCTACCACCAGAATCTCCCACATGGGATAGCCGGCAAAGGAGGTGGCGTACCAGCGGTCACGCACCTCAAAGACCTCGCAGGCCTTCAGATAGAAGCACTCCAGCATCTCCAGCGCCTCATCCTGGGTGATGCGCTTGTCGTCGATGACGTCCTTCTTATAGTAGGGCCACATATACTGGTCAAAGCGGCCGAAGCCGTTGGCGGTGGTGCAGACCTCGATGTGGAAATAGACATGGACGAACCACACCAGCTGCAGCGCCTGCTGGAAGGTCTGGGGCGGATTCTCCGGCACCACGCGGCAGTTCTCGGCGATGGTCAGCAGCTCACGACGGCGCTTGGGGTCGGCGCAGGCATCGGCCTGGCGCTGGGCCTCGTCGGCCATGCGGTGGGCATAGGTGATAAGGCCCTCGCACTGGATGATGCAGGCCTGCCAGAAGTTGATCTTCTCCTCGTCAAGCTGACATTTGGGCATGGTGGCGGCGATGTTGGCCCGGCACTCCTCCATGTAGCCCTTCAGGCCCAGGGTGAGCACCTTCTCATGGTCGCAGGTGGTCTCGCCGGAGACGCCGTTGGTAAGGCCAACGGTGATGATGTCATCGTTCATGCACTCCACCGTGTGGGTGGGCAGAGCGGGCTTGGCGATATCCTGCATGGCCTTGCCCTCCCAATAGGGCAGATACTTGAGGATCAGCTCCCTGTCCTCCGGGGAGATATCGTAGGGGTCTTTGGTGCGGACGGGGAACTCGTCCAGCTCGTCCAGATAGAACTTGGTGCTGGACTGGAACTCCGGGTGCAGGTTGGCACCGCGATACTTGTTGGTGGCGGTGCCCACGATCAGCTCATCGTCCATGATGAGGGTGGTCATGTGCTCGGCGATGTAGCGCACCACCTTGGCGCGGAAGATGGGCACCGCCTCGCCGGCGAACTTCTGATAGGCCTCCGTGGCCAGCACCAGGCGCTCCGCCGTAATGCTGGGGCGGGAGTCAAACAGCTTGTTGCGCATACGGGTAAGACGTTCATTTAACATAGGGATTCCTCCTGTTGTTGGGGCGGACCGGGCGGCCCTGCAACATTGATTTTCACATATTCTATTTTAAGTATATATGCCGTTGGGACCTGCGGCAACAGGATTGTTGCTGTAAAAACAAATTTTCTTGCTGTCTATTGAAGCAAAGCTGCTCTTTTGCTATAATATGGATATGATAAATGATGGGAGGTGTGCCATCGTGCTGCTGGAGCGCATTTTTTATGCCGATGACTTCCCTATCCGGATCGCCGTGTCCCACCTGGTGGAAGACCCCATTCATTACCATCCGGATATCGAATTTGTCTACGTTCTCCAGGGGGAGATCGACCTGAAAAGCGGCTACTGCACCTATCACCTCAAGGCCGGCGATATTTTTACCAACGCCGGCAACGAGGTACACAGCATGTACGCCGTGTCGGAGGACAACGTGGTGGCCCAAATCCACGTCAGCACACGGGATCTGAGTCAGTTTTTCCCCAATCTCAGCAAGGCCTGCTACCGCACCTATTCCAAGCACCCCAACGACAAAAAACACGAGCGGCTGCGGGACCTGATGCTGCAGCTGCTGCTGAAATATGAGCTGAAGGACTTTAACTACAAGAGCGAATGCCTCTATCTGATGGTGGATATCATCAAGCACCTGGACAAGCATTTCAATCTCTTTGCCTTCGACAAGGATATGGTGGTGGGCTTCGACCGGGGCAACGCCCTGGCGGCGGAGCGCATCAGCCGCATCGTGCAATATGTGTACCAAAATTACGCCAACAACATCACTTTGCAGGATTTGAGCAAGATGGAATATCTCAGCTCCTTCTACCTCTCCCACCTCATCAAGGACTTCACCGGCATGAATTTCCGGGAATTCCTGTGCTTTGCGCGGGTGGAGATGTCGGAGGTGCGGCTGCTGGGCTCCAACAAGAAAATCAGCCAGATTGCCCATGAGGTGGGGTTCTCCACCACGTCCTACTATAAGAAATACTTTGAAAAATGGTTCGGCTATGAGCCCCAGGAGCACCGGAGGCGATACCTCAGCCAGGTCAAAAGCGACCTGCGGCCCGGCGTGTTCCAGACGCTGCCCAGTAGCAGAGCCGTGGCGGTGGTGCGGGAGGCCTACTCCAGCCAGAGCGCCCAGCAGGGCGACGGCAGCGTGGTGAACAGCATCACCCTGGACGTGACGGTGGAGCCGGGCGCCAAATCCATGGGCGCTTTCGGGCGGGAGCTGAACGTGGTGGTGTCGGCGGCAGACGCCAGCACCCTGGGCGGGCAGCTGTTTTCCGCCCTGGAGAAGCTGCGCCCCCACAGAGTGATCGTGGAGGGCGAGGAGGGTGACAGCCAGGCAGAGCGCCTGGCAATCATGCTGCGCCAGGTGGGCTTTGCCGTGGAGCAGCGGCGGGAGAACCACCGGGAGGTGCATCCGCGCTACGCCTGCGATTCCATTGCCTTTCCCATCTGCCTCGTGCAGCGGATGATGGACCACAGGGAGATACCGGGGGAGCTCTATCTGCGGGACACCGACAGCAGCGAGCTGCTGCAGGGGCAGTCCTCTCCCCTCACCGCCCGGGGCTGTCGAAAGCCTTCCTTCTACGCCTATTGTGCCATCTCCGCCATCCGCGGGGACATGATCGCCCGGGGCGGGCAATACTGCGTGGTCCGCATCCCCCGCAGCCACGGCGACGCCTTCGCCATTTTCGTGTGCAACAGCAATGAAGCCCTCCGCTCTGCCTGCATGCGGGATTTGGACATGATGGACGTGAAGCACATCATCAACGACTACCGGGACGAGATGAATCTGGGCGTCAGCCTGAACCTGGAAAGTGGCACCTACGCGGTGATGAAATACAGCATGAGCCGGGAAAACAACGTATTCGCTCACCTCTCCGCCCTGGACTTCCGCCGGGACGCGGTGGACAGCCTGGCGGCGGCGAAGCTGCTGGGCGGCTCGCCGGAGCTGGAGACGTATCTGGAAATTGCCCGGGCGGGCCTGAACGTGAATTTCTCCCTGAAGGGGCCGGGGATTCAGCTGGCGATCATCGCGCCGTGCCTCAGTGAATAGGGACGGCATACGCGGCGCTCCCCTGCGATTCGAACCAAATATAGCAAAAAAGCATCGCAGATTTCGCGCCCGCAGGCGCGAACCCATGAAATCCGAAAAAAGTGACGACATGCGCGTCACTTTTTTCACTTCTCAGGCTACGTAGTGTGCGAATAGTGCGCCGAAGGCGTACTATTCGCGCGCGCAGTAGACTGCAATCCCATTGTCAAAAAACGGCATAGCCGTTTTTTGACAGGCTAAAAAAATGTGCAGCCGCAAGGCTGCACATTTTTTGATTATGAGGGAATGAATTACCGGAAATTGTACTTGGTGACAATGGGCTCCCGGCCGGTGGTGACGTCGTTGAAGTACTCCTCCAGGCACAGGCCCAGGAAGGAGCCGCTCAGATTGGTGACGTTGTCGTAGCCGTTCAGCACCAGAGTGCGGTAGGCGTAGTAGGACCGCTGGCTGGTGCGGCAGTGGAGATAGACGGGCCGGTCCCGGGGAATCTCCTCCAGCCGCTGATGGAGTTGTGACAAGGGCACGTTGTGGGCGCCCTTGATATGGCCGGCGGCAAACTCGCCCTCCTCCCGCACGTCCACAATATAGGCGCCGCTCTCCACCAGGGGGCGGATGTCACTCAAATGCACCTGCTTCACAGCGCCGTGGAGCACATTGAGGCCTACCAGCGCCGCCATATTCACCACGTCCTTGGCCGTAGAGAACAGCGGGGCGTAGCAATGCTCAAAGGACGCCAAATCCTCCAGCGTGCCACCCAGGGAGATCATGGCCGCCACCGCGTCCACCCGCTTGGTCACGTCGCCCCTGCCGATGGCCTGGGCGCCGATGAGCTTGCCCTCCGGCACGGTGTAGAGCAGCTTGAAGGCCATGTAATGGGCGTCGGGCATAATGCCCACCTTATCGCCGGGATAGACGTTGACGAAGTCGAAGTCAATGCCCGCCATTTTGGCGGCGCGCTCGTTGAGGCCGGTGGAGGCGGCGTTGAGGCCGAACACACGGACGCAGGAGGAACCGATGAAGCCCTTGTAGGCGTCGTCGATGCCGCAGATGTGGTTGGCCGCCACACGGGCCTGCTGCTGGGCGGGGCCTGCCAGGGCCAGGCGGCCGGGCTGGCCGGTGAGGGCGTTGACGCTCTCCACCACGTCGCCAACGGCGTAGATATCCGGGTCGTTGGTCTGCATGTGGGCGTTGACCTTGATGCCCCGGGTGGTGCCGATTGCCAGCCCGGCGTCACGGGCCAGGCCCGTCTCCGGGGCCACGCCGATGGCCATGATCACCGCATCCGCCGGCAGGGTAAAGGTCTTGTCATCCCGCTTGGCCACAATGTGTCCGTCCTCCACAGCGGTAAGGGTGCTGTTCAGGCACAGGGTAACGCCGTTGTCGTTGAGCTCCTTGTGAAGATACTGCACCATGTCGCAGTCAAAGGGAGCCATGATCTGGCCCAGGCCCTCCACGATGGTGACGTTCTTGCCGGCGTGGCGCAGGTTCTCGGCGCACTCTACGCCGATGAAGCCGCCGCCTACCACCACCACGTCCTTCACGCCGGCGTCCAGGCAGGCCTTGATGCGCACCACGTCCTGCACGTTGCGGACGGAAAACACGTTGTCCCGGCGGATGCCCTGGATGGATGCGGGCATGATGGGGGACGCGCCGGGGGCCAGCACCAGCTTGTCGTAGCTCTCGGTGAAGGTCTCACCGGATTTGGTGTTCTTCACGGTGACGGTTTTGGCGGCGCGGTCGATGGCAATGACCTCGTGATTCACCTGCACGTCAATGTTATGCCTGGCCTTGAAGGCGCGGGGCGTCATCATCACCAGGTCGTCGGCAGAGGGCACCACGCCGCCCAGATAATAGGGCAGCGAGCAGTTGGAGTAGGACACGTCCTCTCCCCGCTCGAACACGCGGATCTCCGCCGCCTCGTCCAGTCTGCGCACACGGGCCGCCACAGAGGCGCCGCCGGCCACGCCGCCAACTACTACCAGCTTCATGGATGATCTCTCCTTTATACGTTGATATTTCGCGTAGCTTCTTAATGGTATAGTATCATCTGTTTCCCCGCTGTGGCAATGAAACAACTTGCTGACTATATTGCTATTGTGACCCCTACGGCGCCGCCCTTTCCAAAGGGCGGTTGACGATGCACCGCGGTTTTTTGTACAATAAAAGTACATAAAAGCGGCTCTTTGTGCCGGGAGGGAGGAAACGATGAAGCTGACCTTTCTTTCTGAAAACAAGACGGAAATCGGCGTATGCGGGGCGGAATTCGGCCTGTCCATGCTGATTGAGACGCCGGAGCGGAAGATCCTGTTTGACGCCGGGGCGTCGGATCTTTTCGCCCGCAACGCCCTGGCCAGGGGCGTCGATCTGGCGGAGGTGGACCTGTGCGTGGTGAGCCACGCCCATTTCGACCACACCAACGGCATCCCCGCCTTCTGCCGCATCAACGACCATGCCCCTGTCTACATCCACAAGGACGCCTTTCACACCATTTACGGCACTACCGACGGCGTGATAGACGACTACAACTGCGGCATACTGTGGACGGAGGAGGAAAAGGCGGCCCTGGCCTCCCGGCTGGTGCTGACGGACGGAGCGGTGTGGCTGGACGGGGATACGGTGATATCGGGCACCATTCCGGACGCGCCGGAGTTTAAGCCGGTGGAGGACTTTTACCTGGCCATGCCCGACGGGTCCCTGGTGCCGGACACGCTGCGGCACGAGCAGTTTTTGGCCATCCGCACCGGCGAGGGGGTGTATCTCTTCTCCGGCTGCAGCCACAAGGGTGTGCCCGCCGCCGTCCGCTACTGCAGGACGCTGTTCCCCGGCGAGCCGCTGGCCGGCGTGATTGCCGGGATGCACCTGGCCTTTGCCACACCTGCCATGCGCAGCAGGGTCATCGACCTGCTGGCGGCGGAGGACCCCAAGCTGATCATACCTGTCCACTGCACCGGCCTGGAAGCCATCTACCAGATAAAAGCCAAGTTCGGCGCGCGCTGCATCATGGCCAGCGCTGGAAAACGGTACGACCTGCCCTGACCGGGCGGAAGGAGGAGACTTATGCAGACCTATGAACAGATGAAGGCTCATATCGACCACGTCATCGCCCGAGAACGGGAGGCGCTGTTCGCCCTGAACGGCTGGATCTTTGATAAGCACGAGCTGTCCTGCCAGGAGTATGAGACCTCGCAGCGGGTGGTGGACTTTCTGCGGGACAAGGGCTATACGGTGGAATATCCCTTCTACGGCATCGACACCGCTTTCTTCGCCGCCATGCCCGGCCGGCAGCCCCGGGGGCGGAAAATCGCCATTTTGACGGAATACGACGCCCTGCCCGACGTGGGCCACGCCTGCGGCCACTGCCTGAGCTGCTGCATCAGCCTGCTGGCGGGGCTGAGCATGGCGGAGCTGCAGGATGAGCTGGACGCGGACATCCACATTATCGGCACCCCCGGCGAGGAGACGGAGGGGGCCAAGGTGGCCATGGCTGACGGGGGATTGTTCAACGACTACGACATGGCCATCATGGTGCATCTGAATAACTACAACCTGGTGGAGCCGGACGTGCAGGCCATCACGCCGCTGATGTACTACTTCCACGGCAAAGCCGCCCACGCCGCTGCCGCCCCCTGGGAGGGACGCAACGCCTTCAACGCGGGGCAGCTCTTCTTCCACGCGCTGGACATGATGCGCCAGCATATCACGCCGGAGTGCCGCATCCACGGCATTTTCCGCAACAGCGGCGCGGCGGCCAACATCGTGCCCGACGAGGTTTCGGCGGCGGTGTACGTCCGCTCCATGGGCAACGATACACAGACCGATCTTCTCCGCCGGGTGGATGACTGCGCCAGGGGCGCCGCCATCGCCACCCAATGCACCTGGGATAAGGAGTACTTCGAGCCGCCCTATATGCCGCTGAAGAAAAATCCCACCGGCGCCGCCGTGCTGCGGGAGATTTACGGCGAGCTGGGGCTCTCACTGGACGCCCCCACCAATCGCTTCGGCTCCACCGACGCCGGCAACGTAAGCCTGGTGTGCCCCACCTTCCACCCCTGCCTGGAGACGGTGCCCCACGACGTGGCCATCCACCAGCGGGAATTCGCCGCCTATATGACCACGGAGCGGGCGTACCATTCCCTGCAAACCGGCGCGAAAATCATCGCCTACCACTGCGCCCGCATCTTCTCCGATGGGGAATTGTTCCGGAGGATGAAGGAGGACTTTGACAGGTAGTTTTCCCGTACGCCTCATATTTTTTCATGGTAAAAGCAACTGACGCAGCGCAACTTCGCGCTATTTCATATTTATCGGCCCAGGCACTTGCCATGCGGTGTACAATAGGGTATACTGTGTGCAAAATAAAGAAAAAAGGGGTATTTTACCGTGTTTTTTGACGCTGATATTGACGAGATGACCGCGGAGGAGCTGGTGGATTATCTGGCTTTTCTGGAAGAGCGCCGGGCCGAGATGGACGAGAATGAGCCCGCCGACGAGAACAGCGACGCCTTTGCCGACTGGGCTGAGCGCCACGAGGAGCTGGAGGACCTGTACGACGAGGCGCTGGAGCGGCTGGAACTGCTGCGGCGGTAATCGTCTTTTTACAAAAGGAAAGGGACTGTTTCTGACGAAACAGTCCCTTTTTGATTATTTATTTACCACCTTGTGGCGGCAGAAACAGGGGCGACAGGGCGAAGAAGATGAGGCCCAGGCCCACGTTGACCCCGGCGGCGATGATGGCGGCGGCGGTGACGTGATGCAGCACGATGCCCAGCACCATGATGCCCGCGTTGGGGATCAGGCCGAAATAGACGAACATGATCATCACCACCTGCCGCATCGTCTTATCCATGGACGAGGGCAGGGACACGCTGATGAAGGTGCCCACCGTGGAGGAGAAGAAATCCACCGACACGGCGAAGGCAGTCCAGGCCAGCATCTGCCAGGGCATGGCCTTCATTACGATGCCGCCCACCACCATAGCCGGCAGCACGTCCAGGGCGCAGCAGGCCGCGCCGCCCAGCAGCGAGTACCACAGCTTGGCGCCGGTCTGCTCCGGCACCAGGCGGAAGTAGTCGTTCTCCACGTCCTCGGGCAGCGGGTCGCCCAGGGCGCGGAAGAAGGCGCAGGCCGACAGCACCAGCGCCACCGGCAGGATGCTGTACACGTCCAGGACCATACGGCAGAATACCGCCACGGCGACGGCCGCCGCCAGATACGTCTCGGTGGTCTTGGTCAGAAAGCCCAGGTGGGCGAAGCGGAAGCGGTTATACATGGTCTTGAAGAAGAACACGCTGGCGCCCCGGCCGTGATTGAGGCCGTCCCGGCGCAGCCGGTCGCTGCGATCCTTTTTCCGCCGCAGCATCACCCGGGAGGGCTGCTCGGCCTGGAGGCGGGCCATGCGCTCTGCCGTTTCCTCCGACTGGGACATGGCGTCCTCATAAAAGTCCACGTCCAGGTGCAGCGAAATCGCCATCAGTCCCACGCAGCCCAGGGCCGTGGCCGCAAGGCAGGCGGCCGCCGCCCACAGGGGGCCTTCGGCGGCAAAGATGGCCACGCCCTTCAGCCAGCCCCACAGGGGAATGAAGCGGGTCCAGGGGGCGCAGAACAACTTGGCCGCCGCAGCCGCCGGGGCAAGACCGGAGGACTGCCAGAAGGCCAGATAGCCCGCCAGCACCGCCGCCAGCACGGCAATGAGGATGCGGCGCAGGTTGGCCTTCAGCCTTTCATGGGACGAGCACAGCAGGTACAGCAGCACCTGGGTCAGCTTGGCGGTGAAGATCGTGGCGAACCAGGTGAGGATGATGCTCAGGGCCGCCGCCGTGGACAGACCCAGGTTCAGCGTCAGGTTGGGGAGCTGGAACAGCAGATACACGCTGCCCAGCAGCGCCATGCCCAGCTGGGTCATCAGCCGGAACAGAAGCACCGACTGGGGCCGCATGGGCGCGGCGAACAGCAGCGTCACGTCGGCGGGCAGAAATATCTTGCTGCCGTTTTTGTCGGCCCCGGCAATCTGCATCACGAACACAGCCAGAATCACCGCCCCGGTCACCAGCTCCACCAGCTGATGGCGGTCGATGCCCAGGGTTTCCTCCATGGACGCCTCCTCGGTGAGCTCCTCCAGCTCAGGCGGCAGGTCCACCTCTTCCACCGTCTCCGTCTGGGCGTCAATGGCGTCCTGCGCGTCCTTCAAATCGCTGATTTTGGCCGCGCCGAAGCCGATGGCGGCGCCGATGACGATGCACACCAGCAGGAACACCGCCACCCAGGTTTTCAGCACTTTGCGGAGCTGATTGACGAAGGAGTGGAAGGCATAGTAGAAAAACAGCTTCATTCCGCCGCCTCCCCGGTCATGTGGCTGCGCTCCACGCCCTCGGTGACGTCGAAGAAGAGCTGCTCCAGGGTGCGGCCGTCCTCCTCCAGCTCATGGCGCTGCATGTTGGCGCGGATGGTGCCGCCCTGCATGATGAGGGTGCGGTCCCACAGCATATCCACGCTGTCGATGATGTGGGTGCTGACCAGCAGCGTCCGCCCCTCCTGCCGCATCTCCTCGATGGCGGCCTTCAGCTCCTTGATGGCGTGGGGGTCCAGGCCGATCATGGGCTCGTCCAGCAGCAGCACCTGGGGCTGGGGCAGCAGGCCAAGGCACAGGTTCAGCTTCTGCTGCATGCCCTTGCTCAGCTCGTCGCCGAACTTTTTCCGCTTGTCCGCCAGCTCGAACCGCTCCAGCAGCGCGTCAATGCGGCCCTTATAATTCTCCAGACGGTAGGCCCGGGCCAGAAACTCCATGTGCTCCGCCACCGTCAGATTGGGGTACAGGGAGGGCAACTCCGGGATGTAGCCCAGAATCCGCCGGGCCCGGACGGATTTGTTGGGAATATCGTCTACGGTGATCTCGCCCTTATAGCGCAAAAAGCCGATGATAGCCTTCATAATGGTGCTCTTGCCGGCGCCGTTGGGGCCCAGCAGCACGGTGACGCTGCCGTCGTCCAGGGTGAAGCTGACGTCGTTTGCCGCCAGCACCTTGCCGTAATTCTTGGTGACATGGGATACATTCAGCATAGTGCGTCTCTCCTTTCATGCGGGGGTATGGTAGCACAAATGGGGGAAATTGTAAAGCAACCTGTGGTTGCCCACCCGGCTGATTTGTCAACTTTCGGTTGTCACAGGGCCATATAGGGGGTGAGCCGCCACTCGCCGCCGGGCCGCTGCACCTGGGGGCAGCACAGGGCGTACAGGTCGGTACACCGCGCCTCCTGCCGCAGCAGCGCCTCCGCCTCGGGGCCAAGGGCCGCCACGTCCGCCGCCTTGGTCAGCACCGGGGCGCCGGAATCACGCAGCTTTCGCAGGTGGCACCGTCCTGCCTCGTTGGCCGCCAGCACCCGGAGGTAGGGCACGGCATCCGGCGTACTCTCCACGTCCAGCCAGCACCGCAGCAGCATCCGCCGCAGCCGGGCGGTAGGATAGCGCCGGGTCTTGACCGATTCCAGCAGCTCGGTCAAAGATACCGCCTCGCCTGCGGCATGATGCAGCCGCCGGTACAGCCCCTCTCCCCCGCTGTCAAAGGCGGCGAAATCCGCCTCCTCCATTCGCCGCAGCCGGTCCAGCACGGCTCGCTCCGCATTGGTTATGTCAACCGGGAATGTACCCTTTTCCCTCTCCCGGCGCAGTATCTCCGCCCCGTATGGCGGTATAAAGGTAAAAGCCTTGTCATTTCCTTCTATTAAAAGCCGCCTGATGAACGAGGCTGACGCGATACCGTCCACCGGCTCGCCGTCATGGGCCGCCCCCAGGCGGGGTATGGCGATTGGTGTTATGTCAACTTCTTCGGCTGCCGCCGCCTTCAGGTATTCCACCGCTAAAATGTCGTTGGGCCGGTTCAGCAGCCCCGGGGCGACCCCCAGGGCCTCCGCCGCCTGCTGGCGGGCTGCGGCGTAGGGCGTGCCGTCCGCCATGCGCGCCGTTATCTGCCGGGGGAAATCCGCCGCTCCGGTGATGGCAGCCGCCTTTTGAAGCGCCGCCCCGTCGCCGCTCTCGCTGCCGAAGGCGATGGCGTCGCAGAGCGCCATGGCCAGCACCGCTACGCCGCCCCGGGCAAAGCGCTCCGCCGTGTCGGTGGCCCAGGGGGTGGGCAGCTCCAGCACCAGGTCGGCCCCGCCCCGGACGGCCATCTCCGCCCGGGCCAGCTTGGACACGACGGCCGGCTCGCCCCGCTGGACGAAGTTGCCGGACATGGCGCATACGATGGTTTCCGCGCCCCGGCTGCGCAGCGCCGACAGCAGCGCCTCATGCCCCTTGTGAAACGGATTGAACTCACATACCACGCCCCATACGGACACGTCTCTCGCCTCCCCTCTCTTTTCTCCTATTTTAACGGATGAACGTCCGATTTGCAACTTGACATTGAGAGGACACCATTTTAATATAGTGGCTGATATGAAAACCGGGAGGAACATCCAGTGAAAATTGCGCTTTTTTACGCCATGCCCGCTGAAATCGCCAGTCTGGTGGGGGACGCCGCCCCCATGGATGAGGTGGCGGGGGTGAAATTCTACCACATCCGCCATGACCTCATCGCCTGCTGCGGCGGCGTGGGCAAGGTGAACGCCGCCATGGCCGCCCAGCTCTGCATTGACCGCTTCCACCCCGACCTGATTCTCAACGCCGGTGTGGCAGGCTGCTTTGAGGACGTGCCCATCGGCACGCTGGTGCTGGCGGAGGGCTTCATGCAGCACGACTTCGACACCAGCGCCGTGGACGGCCCCGACGCTTTGGGGCTGATCGCCACGGTGAACCGCAAGGTGCTGCCCGCCGCCTACCAGGAAAAGGCCCGGGCCGCCATGGAGGCCGCAGGCCTTCCGTACCGCACCGGCCTGGTGGCCACCGGCGACTGGTTTGCCGTGCCGGGGCAGCGGGTGGACTTTATCCGGGATAACTTCCATCCCCTGCTGTGCGAGATGGAGGGCTGCGCCGTGGCCCAGGTGTGCTACCGCAACGGCGTGAAGTGTATGGCCATCAAGTCGGTGTCCGACTGTCTGGTGGTGAAGCAGGATTATTTCTTCAATTTCCCCACCGCCATGGCACAGCTCAACGAGGCCGTCATGGCCTTTCTGGATCATCTGGAGGTGTAATCATGGAGCGGATTGCCAGCTTTACCGTCAATCACGACGTCCTCGTGCCGGGGCTGTACCTCAGCCGCCGGGACGGCAGCGTCACCACTTTTGACCTGCGGTTCAAGAAGCCCAATACCGGCGATTTACTGACCAACGCCCAGATGCACTCGGTGGAGCATCTCATCGCCACCTTCCTGCGCAACAGCCCGGAGAAGGACGCCGTCATCTACTTCGGCCCCATGGGCTGCCAAACGGGCTTCTATTTCCTCTTTGACAGCGCCCGTCTCACCGACGGCCAGGCCATCGCCCTGGTGCAGCGCGTGTTCGCCCAGGCGGTGGATTACGACGGCCCCATGCCCGGAAAAAGCCCCCAGGAGTGCGGCAACTACGTGAATCTGGACGTGGCCCTGGGCCGGGAATGCTGCCGCTGGTATGCCGGCGTTATCGCCCGGTGGACGGAGGCCCAGCTCGCCTACCCCGAGGCGTAAAATTTCAGCGAAATAGATAAAAAATATCCCGGAAATTTGTT
This sequence comes from Oscillospiraceae bacterium, assembly GCA_017412585.1. GTDB lineage: Bacteria > Bacillota > Clostridia > Oscillospirales > Oscillospiraceae > Vescimonas. Next base: position 34,381 of record JAFPXK010000085.1, on the reverse strand, counting down.
GACAAAAGGCAGTTCCATCGCTATAATAGGAAAGCCGCTTTGAATGGGTCATAAGGGCCGGACATGGCTCCGGACGCCCCCGACAGCGAGTCCGTCATAAAGGAAAGGTAGGTGCAACACACAAATGCAGGCTATTATCGTAACCGGTGGTAAGCAGTACAACGTCAGCGAGGGTGACACTCTGTTCATCGAGAAGCTGCCCGTTGAGGCTGGTGACAGCGTGGTTTTCGATCAGGTTCTGGCCATCGTGGATGGTGAGAACACCAAGTTCGGCACTCCCGTGGTGGAGGGCGCGAAGGTGGACGCCAAGGTCGTGAAGAACGGCAAGGGCAAGAAGATTCGTATCTTCAAGTACACCCCCAAGAAGGGCTATCGTAAACGCCAGGGTCATCGTCAGCCTTACACCAAGGTGGAAATCGGCAAGATTTCTTTCTAAGGCATGACGACCGTAACATTCCTCACGGAGGAACGCCGCATCATCGGATTTGATGCAGTGGGCCACAGCGGCTACGGCGAGGCGGGCGAGGATATCGTCTGCGCCGCCATCACCAGCGCCGTGCGCCTGGTGAACGCCACCATCAACGACGTGATGGGGCTGTGCGCCTCGGTGAAAGTCAATGAAGACACCGCCACCATCGCCCTCCGGCTTCCCGGAGGCCTGGGTCAGACGGCTGAGTCCACCTGTCAGAATCTGCTGACGGGCCTCATGGTCTACCTGACGGAGCTTCACGACGAGTATCCGGAACATATCGAAGTGATGGAGGCGTAAGCCCCCTTCTCCCCGATCATCTTATAGAAAGGATGTACTGAATGATGTTGAACATTGGTCTGCAGTTCTTCGCCCATAAAAAAGGTATGGGCTCCACCAAGAACGGCCGTGACTCTGAGTCCAAGCGTCTTGGGCCCAAGCGGGCTGACGGTCAGTTCGTTCTGGCCGGTAACATTCTGGTGCGCCAGCGCGGCACCCACATTCATCCCGGCACCAACGTGGGCATCGGTACCGACGACACCCTGTTTGCCACCGCTGACGGCGTAGTCCGTTTCGAGCGTCTGGGCAAGGATCGTAAGAAGGTCTCTGTTTACCCCGCCGAGTAATTGATGTGCAAAGTTCCCAGCCCGATGGCTGGGAACTTTAAACTGTCGACAAAGTGTCGACAGTTTAAAGTGCAAAAGCAGGAGCATCCAAGATGCTCCTGCTTTTGCATAAATTTCACGTGAAGGGGGACTCCCATCCCCCTTCACAATCCCCCATGCGTGGCGAAACGCTGTCTTTATGATTTACCTTTGACTAATCTTGTTCAGTATGCAATGCATCGCCACTCCCGCCTCTTGACGGACGGCGGGTTTTCGGATAAAATGGGTCGGAAAACGGTACACTGGATTTGAGGTATTTTCACTATGGCAACTGGTTTTATTGATAAGGCCCGCATCACCTGCCGGGCCGGCAACGGCGGCAACGGCGCGGTGGCCTTCCACCGGGAGAAGTACGTGGCCGCCGGTGGCCCCGACGGCGGTGACGGCGGCGACGGCGGCTCCATCATCCTGGTGGTGGACGACCACATGTCCACGCTGATGGACTTCCGCTACAAGCGCAAATACGTGGCCTCCAACGGGGTGGACGGCGCCGGCGGACGCAAGAGCGGCCGGGACGGCGAGAACCTCACCATTCGGGTGCCCCGGGGCACCCTTGTCCGTGACGCGGAGACAAATGAGATCATCAAGGATATGTCCACCGACGAGCCCTTCGTGCTGTGCAAGGGCGGCCGGGGCGGCTGGGGCAACCAGCACTTCGCCACCCCCACCCGGCAGGTGCCCCGGTTTGCCAAGGCGGGCCTGCCCGGCGAGGCCCACGACGTGGTGCTGGAGCTGAAGCTGCTGGCAGACGTGGGGCTGGTGGGTTTCCCCAACGTGGGCAAATCCACCCTCCTGTCCGTGGTCAGCAAGGCCCATCCCAAGATTGCCAACTACCACTTCACCACCCTCTACCCCAACCTGGGCGTGGTATACGTGGATGACGGCGTCAGCTTCGTGATGGCAGACATCCCCGGCATCATTGAGGGTGCCAGCGAGGGCGCCGGCCTGGGCCACGACTTTTTGCGGCACATTGACCGCTGCCGGCTGCTGGTGCATCTGGTGGACGTCAGCGGCAGCGAGGGCCGGGACCCCATCTCCGACTTCGATGCCATCAACGAGGAATTGAAGCAGTACTCCCCCGACCTGGCTACCCGGCCCCAGATTGTGGTGGCCAACAAGACGGATTTGCTCTCCGACCCCCAGCTTTTGGAGGACTTCCGCGCCCACGTGGCCGCCCTGGGCTACCCGGTGCTGGCCATGTCCGCCGCCACCCACCAGGGCACCCGGGAACTGGTGCAGCTCATCGGCCAGCGGCTGCAGGAGCTGCCCCCCGTCACGGTGTATGAGCCGGAGTATGTGCCCCGTCCGCCCCAGGTGGACACCAGCGAGCCGCTCCACATTGAGCGGGAGGACAACACCTGGCTGGTGGAGGGCCCCTGGCTGCAGCGGCTTATGGGCAACATCAACTTCTCCGATTACGAGAGCCGCATGTATTTTGACAAGATGCTGCGTCAGTCCGGCCTGTTCGACCAGCTGGAGGCCATGGGCATCCAGGACGGCGACATCGTTTCCATGTACGACCTGGAGTTTGAATATCAGCGGTAAAAGCCGCATAAAAGAGACACCTTCGCGCAAAATAGGCGCGGAGGTGTTTTTCTATGTGGCAGAATACGGATTTGAACGACCTTTTGAACGGCGACGCCGCCGCCTACGAGTACTTTTACGCCCTGTCGCCCCAGGCCCAGGAGAAGCTGTGGGGGCTGGGCATCCGCACCATGGACGATTTGCAGCGGGAGGCGGAGAATCTTTCCTTTGAGGACCGCCCCCAGGCATTTTAAGGAGGACGCGCTATGACCAACAACGATACACTGCACCTGCTGAAGGAGTGCGACGCCGGGGTGAAGATGGCCACCGACTCCCTGGACGGCGTACGGGAGCACGCTCAGGCCCCGGCCCTGAAGGCCCTGCTGAACACCAGCCGCCAGCAGCATGAATGGATTGGCCGGGAGGTACAGACCATGCTGGAAAAATGCGGCGGCAACGAGAAGGAGCCCCATCCCGTGGCCCGGAAGATGGCAGAGATGAAGACCGCCGCCCATCTCACCATGGACAACAGCGACAAATCGGTAGCCTCGCTGATCTCCGACGGCTGCCACATGGGCGCCAAGTCCCTGCGGGGCTATCTGGACCAGTACAAGGGGGCGGAGGTGCCCGCCCGGGCCCTGTGCCGCACGTTGGTGGCGGTGGAGGAGCAGCTGGGCATGGAGATGCGCCAGTTTATGTAACAGAAAACACCGAAGGAGCCGTCCTTCGGTGTTTTCTTTACGAAACTGTCACGATAAAGCCGTCCACGTTGTTGCCGGACAGGGTGTAGTTCTCCTCTTCCGGCACCCATAGCTGCCCCTCCGGGCAGAAGTAGATGCGGCAGCCCTTGTATCGCAAGGGATTTGACACCGGATAGCTGCGCAGCAGGTCGATATACTCCTCCAGGCACAGGTTGTGCTCCGCCATATAGGCGGCGTGGGGCACGCCCACGTAACGCAGATGCCAGCTCTCCTCGGCAATGCCGGTGATGGCTTCCTTGTCGGCGGCGTAGCGCATGACGATGCCGTACTCCGGGCCGTGGGTGTGAATCCAGCCATACTCCCCCTCGCCGGTGAAGTCGTAGGAATGGCCCGTCCGCACATCGTAGCGTGTCAGATCCACCGCCAGGCCGGTGTGGTGCTCGCTGCACCCCGGCTGGGTCACGTAACTGTCGGCATGGTCCTGCCCGTTCTCTGCCGCAGAGGCGGCGTACACTGCCTGCTGCTCATCGTAGCTGCGGTAGGCGGAGGAGATGTTCACGTCCTCCCTGCCGGTGGCGGCGGCAAAGGCGCGAAGCAGGCTGTCAAAGGCGGCAAAGGCAGTCTTTTCCTGCTTTACCGTATAGTCCCGGGCCATGTAGCCGCTGATGTTCTGCTCCAAAGTGGTCACCAGCTCCACGTCCGCCGGGAAGGTGTAGGGGTGGTCGTTGCTCACCAAAATCAGAGAGCCGCTGTGGATGTCACCCTCCGCCGTAACGTAGCCCGCCGGGATGGCGGATAGGTCGCCCGTCGCCGGGTCGCCGCTTTGGACGGGGGTGGCGTTATGGCGAAATACCGGGGCCCGGCGCACCAGCAGCGCCCCGCCGCACAGCAGCGCCGCCATCACGGCACAAAACAATATAAACTGGGGCCGCAGCCGTCTGCCGCGGTAGCGTTTTCTCTTTCTTCTGACAGCCACCGGCTGTCCCCCCTTTCTCTGTGAATTGGGGATTTATACTGTTTTCTCAAAATAGAAGAAGGTTTCGTCCTCCCCCACCTTGCGCATACAGGAGGACAGCATGCGGAAGGAGGGCTCGTTCTCACGATAGCACTTTGCCACCACTTTGGCAAGCCCCAGGCGGTACAGCGCCCACTCCGCCACGGCGGCAAAGGCCTCGGTGCCATAGCCGTGGCCGGCGTAGGCCGGGGCCACGCGGCAGCCCAGCTCCATGCCGCCCCGCCAGTCGCAGTTGTACAGCACCGCCTCGCCGATGCACTGTCCCTCCAGCCGCAGGGCGAAATTCACCGCCTGGCGGCGGGAGAAGTCCTCACGGGCCATGTCCAGGAAGTAATCCTCCGTCAGCTCGCCCTGCAGATCGGTGCGGTAGTCATAGCCCCACCAGCGGTTGCGGTCATCGTCCAGGCACAGGGCGTTGTAGGCCGCCTTGTCATCCTCTGTCAAAGCGTCCAGGGTCAGGCGGTCAGTGTGGAGGGTGGGGATGGCCTTCAGCAGCTCCAGCTCGTTGCCCACGGCAAAGTGGTATTTGCTGCCCAGCTCCGCCGGGAGATATTGCAGCTTGGAGGTGCGCAGGCCCTTGTCCCGGGCGTCGTCCTCCCGGTTGATCCACTGGCAGTCGGCGGCGTAGCGGGCGGCGAACTCCTGCACCATGGTGGGATACACGCCGTCGTAGGAGTACAGGGCCTTCTCGATGTGGTCCACCAGCGTGTCGCCGCACTTCTCCGCCAGACACACGGCGATGAGTCTGCCGCCGTCCATCATGCCGCCGGCCACGAAGGCCCCGGTGCCCAGGAGGCCAAACATCTCCCGGGCCTCCTCCAGCTCCCACCGGGCCAGCTTATCCTCCTTGGTAAACTCGGCGCCGTAATCCTCCCAGAACCGGGCCAGCAGGCCGCCGTCCTCTTCCGTAATAGGACGGAAAAAAGCGTCGGGATGTTCCCGGCGGAAGCGGTGAATATGGTTGCGCTGACCGCTGTAATGGCGCCCGGCGAAAGCGATGAGATCCTGGGCGCGGTAGATGTAATCCTTCCACACCCGGAGGTTCAGCACCTCCACCCGGGGATAGCGGGCGGTCAAAAGCGGGGCTTTTGCCTCCGGCACCACCGACAGCACCGGCTGGATGCCCTTCTCGGTGCAATAGCGCTCAATGGCGGTGAGGGCGGCGTCCTCGTCGCCGTGCTCGCCGGGAATGGGGTAGTCGAACTGCACCTTGCCCTCGATGGTGTTGCGGATGATGAGGCAGCCCGCCGCCTCCGCCCAGGCCGGGTGAAGATAGCTGCGCCACATATACTTGGTGCCTACGGCGTACTCGCACAGGCGATAGCCGCACCGGGCGTAATACTCTCTTAATTGGGGGATATCCCGCTGCTCCAGCGGATGAAACTGTAACATATCTTTCCTCGTTGCTTATAGGTTTTGTATGATCTCCCGGGCCAGACGCATAAACTGGCGGGTCAGGGGAGAAAGGGGCTCGTTGCCGCGGTAGGCGATGCCCAGCTCACGGGCGGCAGGCGGTGAAAGGGGCAGCGCCTGGACGGCGTCGCGCCGGCCCGTCAGCACCAGCTCCGACAGGATGCTAAGCCCCAGGCCCTGCTCCACCAGGGAGATGACGGCACTGTCGCCCACCTGTACATTCTGGATGTTAGGGGTGACGCCCCGGCGGCTCAGCGGGGGCAGAATGTCCACCTCAAAGCCCATGGCGGGCAGAAAAAAATCCCTGCCGGAAAAGGCCTCCATGGGAAAGCTGTCCGCCCCCTGCACGTCATAGTCAAGGGGCAGCACCGCCAGCAGGGGGTCATTCTTCAGAGGCAGCCAATCCAGGTCGCTGCAGTCGCGGCGGCTGGTGAAGGCCACGTCTACCCTGCCCTCCCGGACGGCGCGGAACACCTCCTCCACGGAGCCCACCTGCAAGTCCACGCTGATCTCCTTATGGGCTGCGCGAAACTGCCGTATCACAGCCGGAAGCCAATGGGTGGCAATGCTACCGTAGGACGCCACGCGGATGGCGTCCTCCTTGCGGCTGTTGACCATGCGGATCTCCCGCTCCAGCATCCGCTGGGAGCGCAGGCAATCCTTTACCAGAGGAAACACCCGCTCCCCTGCCGCCGTGAGATGCACGCCGCTGCGGGAGCGGACCAGCACAGCGAAGCCCAGCTCCTTTTCCAGACTGTTCATCATGTGGGTCATGCCGGACTGGGTGTAGCCAAGCTGGGCAGCCGCCTGGGTGAAGCTGCCCAGCTCCACCGCCGTCACCAGCGCATCCAGTTTTTTGCTGTCCATGGCACACCTCCCCATGACATTATTTCATCATTAAGTATACAGTAATGAGCCGATAAATGCAAGCTATCCTTCCGATTCCCTCGTTTATTCTATAATAATAGACAAATTGCGAACCATACTGCGACCCTGCCCCTGTGCGTTCGGCATATATTACAGTTTATCATGCTAAAATGATTATTTGTCGCTTTACTATTTTTTCCTTATGGTGTATTGTACGCATTGTAATTCATTACTGACTTGCTTTTCCTTTCTATCCTCAAAGGCTGCCGACAGTCAACCTCCTCAAAAATGATTCTGACGAAATAAAAGAGAGACGCGCTTGCGCCTCTCTTTTATTTTACAGTGTGACGACGGCGGCGCCCAGGGCCTCGGCCTCGGCTCTGTCATGGGTGGCAAGCAGCAGAGTTTTCCCTGCCGCCGCCTCACCGATCGCCCGGAGGCAGATGGCTTTGGTGTCGTCGTCCAGCCCGGTGAGGGCTTCGTCCAGCACCAGCGCCTCAAAGGGGTGGGCCAATGCCCGAACCAGAGCCACCCGCCGCCGCATGCCGCCGGACAGAGCGGTAGGCTTCTGGCCCAGCGCCTCCCCCAAGCCCAGACGGCGCAGCATTTCCGCCGCGGCAGCTTCCGGGCAGAACAGGGCCACGTTTTCCAGCACCGTTTTGGTGCGGATCAGCCTGTCCTCCTGGAATACCGCCGAAACTTGCAGCCCCTCCGGGCGGACGATTTTACCTGAGCGGGGCTTTTCCAGCCCCATGGCCAGTCGCAGCACGGTGGTCTTGCCGCAGCCGGAGGGGCCCCACAGGCAGACCGGCTGCCCGGGCGCTGCCGTCAGGGACAGGTTTTCAATAATCGTCCGCCGGGGCGCATAGCCAAAGGTCACGTTTTCAAAGGAGATCACGCCTCGCCGCCCCCCTTCAGAATCCGCCGGGCCACCCATTGCAGCGCGGCGCTGAGCAGCACGATCACCAGCGTGACGGCAAACACCTCATCATAGCTGACGGAGGTTTTGCCCGCCCACAGCAGATTGCCCAGGGACCGCTGGCTGCGGCAAATGACCTCCGCCGCCACGCCGGATTTCCAGGCGAAGCCCAGACCCCCGGCCACAGCGGTGCGGAAGAAGGGCACTGCCTCCGGCAGCGTGATGCGCCGCAGAATCTGCCAGCGGTTCATTCCGAACACATGGGCCATCTCCGAGAGCTGCCGGTCCGCCGTGCGGATGCCGCTCTCCACGTCAGCCCACACAATGGGCAGCACGGTGAAAAAGCTAATGGTGCTGGGGATGCGGCCCCGGCTGACCCACAGGAACACCAGAATGGTAAAGCTGGCCACCGGAATAGCCCGAATCAAGTGCAACAGCGGGGCTGTCAGAATGTGAAACCACTCCCATTTGGCGGACAGCACGGCGCACACCGTGCCCACGATAAGAGCCGAGAGGAAGCCCGCCAGAATCCGCAGCAGCGAGGCCCCCACCGTCAGATAGAAGCTGCCCTGCCCGGCAAAGCGCCACAGGGCCGCCGCCGTGTCCAGCGGCGTGGGAACGGGAATCAGCAGCGTCCGGTTGGCGACGGCGGCGGAAAGCTGCCACACCGCCAGCCAAAACACCGCCGCAGCAGCGTATTTCCAGCCGTTACGCCCCATAGTAGAAGTCATCAGACGGCATGGCGCCGCCAACGCTCTTGGGGTTGGCGTCAAACATCACCTGGAGATAACCGGATAGCCCCGCCTTCATCTCACCGCCGGTGAGGAACGTCAGGCCGCACTGGGGGATAGCCTTGGCCGCCAGGGCCGCCTTGGGAATAAGGCCGTACTGCTCGCACAGGGCCGCCGTACCCTCCACGTCGGTCTGGGCGGCCTCGATGGAGGCGGCGTATTCGGCCAGGAAGATGGCCACCGCATCGGGATGATCCGCCAGGAACTGGTTATTGACGATAACGCAGCCCATCATCAACGTGCTGGTGCCGCCTGCGATCTTGTCCCACTCCTCCGTCATGTCAAAAGCCTTTACAGCAGGCAGCACACTGTCCAATGTCTGCATCAGCAGGCTGGTGGCCACCGGCTGGGGGGCCATGATGAGGGCCTCCGGGTCGGATTGCCAGACGGTCATCAGCTCGCTGCCCTCGCCTACGAAGCGGATATCCACGTCGCTGTCGGGGTCAAGGCCGTTGCCGGCGAGGACGTAGCGGAGGATATACTCCGGGTTGGCCCCCTGGCCGGGAGAATAGATGGTGCGGCCCTTCAGATCGGCGATGGCGGCAGGGGCCTCGCCGGGGGCCAGGATGGACAGCACACCCAGGGTGTTCACCGCCAGCACGGACACGCCGCCCTGGGTCTTGTTGTACAGGGTAGCCGCCAGGTTGGTGGCCACGCAGGCAATATCCGCCTCACCGCCGGACACCGCCGCCACCACCTCGTCGTTGGCGCCGGGCATGGTGAAATGGTAGGTGTTGCCGGTCTCCCCGGCGTCGGAGCGGGCCCACAGGTTCATGGCGCCCACCCCCGTGGGGCCGGACAGCACATAGATATTCACGTCTGTGCCCTGGGGCTCGGTCACCGTTTCCGGCTCGGTCTCCGGGGTGGTAGCAGGGGCGTTTCCGCCGCAGGCAGTCATCAAGAATACAAGTGTTAAAGCCAGCAGTAAAGCAAAAATCCTTTTCATCGTTTACATCGTTCTCCTTGTGAGTGTTTTTCGTAGTATGGGCCCGAAATAGATGATTTACGGCCGCAGTAGCGCCTGTCGCTGCCGGTAGTCGGGCATGATTTTGGCCACCTCGGCGTAGAAGGCGGGGCTGTGGTCGTGGTGGCGGATATGGGCCAGCTCGTGGACCACCACGTAGTCGATGGCCTCGGTTGGATACTGCATGAGGTACAGAGAAAAGCTGATGCTGTTCTTCCCCGAGCAGCTGCCGAACCGGGTGCGGGCGGAGGTGATATGCACCGCCGTGGGGGTCACGCCCATGAGTGCGGCATAGTATTCCACCCGCTGTGGCAGATACGCCTTGGCCCGGCGGCGCAGGGCCTCCTTTTCCTGGTCGGTCAGGGTTGGATGGGCCTGGCGGTATGCCTTCTGCCGGGCCAAATGCTCCGCCAGCCACCGCTGCTTGGACGATACAAAGGCGTCGATATCCCGTTGAGGCATCCGCAGCGGCGCACGGACCACCACTTCCCCCTCCCGGGTGATCTCCAGCGCCACCGTGCGGCGGCGGGAACGGATGAGACGGTAGGTCACGGCTCTATAAAGGTGAACCGGGGGCCGTCGTAGCCGTCCCGGACAACGCGCTCGTTCCACATGGCCGCCGGACGCACCCAAAGGCCGCCCTCGCCGTACAGCGCCTGGTACACCACCATGGGCTCCATGGTCTCCGAGTGGCGGGCCATGCCCAGCACCCGGTATTCGTTCCCCTTGAAATGGCGATAGCGCCCGGGTCTGATTTCCTCCATGCTATCCCCTCCTTTTCCCCTATTTTACCACAGGGCTGGGCAAAAGGCAAAACCTATGTTATACTGTAAAAAAATTTCGGGAGGACAGGCTATGAAGAACACCACCCTTTGCTATATCGAGAACGAAAAAGGTGAGTATCTGATGCTGCACCGGGTGAAAAAGGAGAACGACCTGAACCACGACAAGTGGATCGGCGTGGGCGGCAAGTGTGAGGAGGGGGAAAGCCCGGAGGAGTGCCTGCTGCGGGAGGTGCAGGAGGAGACGGGCCTGACGCTGACGGACTACCAATACCGGGGCATCGTCACCTTCGTCAGCGACATCTGGGAGGGAGAATACATGCACCTGTTCACCGCCGCCGGCTTTACCGGCACGGTGCGGGAATGCGACGAAGGGGTGCTGGAATGGCTCCACAAGGACGCCCTGGCGGCCCTGCCCCAGTGGGAGGGGGACAAAATCTTTCTCCGGCTCATCCACGACCCCTCCCCCTTCTTCTCGCTGAAGCTGCAATACGCCGGCGACACGCTGACCTACGCCGCGCTGAACGGGAAGGAGCTCAAGCTGTGACCATTCTGGTAAGTGCCTGCCTCCTGGGTGTAGGGTGCCGCTATGACGGCGAGAGCAAGCCCAATGACGCCGTACTGGCGCTGCTGGAGCGTCACACGCTGATCCCCGTCTGCGGCGAGGTGATGGGCGGCCTGCCCACGCCCCGCATCCCCTCAGAGCGCCGGGGCAGCAGCGTTCTCAACGCCGCCGGGCAGGACGTGACGGCGGCATACCGCCGGGGCGCCGCGGAGGTGGCGCGGCTGGCTGATCTCTACGGCGCAAAAATCGCCATCATAAAGGAGCGGAGCCCCGCCTGCGGCAGCGGGCGGATTTACGACGGCACCTTTACCCACACCCTGACCGACGGCTGGGGCGTGACGGCGGAGCTGCTGCGGAAAAACGGCGTCACCGTATACGGCGAGAGCCAGGTGCCCGATTTGGTGGAAAAGGGTATTTTATAACATATAAGAGCGTTTCCCGCATTGGGAAACGCTCTTTTACGCTTTCTTTACGCTTTTTCACGCCGGAATTTGGGCAGCCAGTAGTCCTTGCCGTACACCGCTGCCTCCACGATGAGGCACATAGGCAGCGCCGCCAGCACGTCGATGGCGGAATGCTGCTTGACGAAGCACACCGCCAGGCACACCATCACCACGAACACCGTGGCGGCGCACCGCAGCCAGGGGGACAGCTCCCTGTCCTTCAGTACGGTGGATAAAATGCCGATGGAGTAGCCCACGTGGAGGGAGGGGCACACGCCGGTGGGGGTGTCGAAGGCATAGATGAGGCCCATGACCCAGGTCAGCAGGTTTTCCCGGGGGAAGGTCTCGGGCCGCAGGTCCTGGATGGTGGGATAGACGATGTAGCACACCATGGCGATGGCCTGGGTGCCCATGATGAAGAGCTGGATCTTCCGGAACCGGGGCACGTCGTAGAAAAAGGTGAAGGCCAGGGCGCCGAACACGAAGAAGAACCAGCCCACGTAGAAAATGGCAAACCACTCGTTGAAGGGGATCATATCGTCCAGCGCGGAGTGGACCACGTGGCAGCGGGAGACGGGAATCAGATTCTCGGTGATGAAATACAGGCAGAAATACACCACCCAGCCCAGCAGCAGCTTGGCGTGGGCAAAGCGGGGCTCGTTCAGCTTTTTCAGCGAAAAGCCACGGTAATCATATAGTGTCTTGGTCATGGTCGTATACCTCAAGGGGAGTGTTGTAGCGATAGTGACGGGCGGACACGTTGGGATAGGGCACCACCTTGTGCCTGGGCAGGGCCAGCGCCATGTCCGTCACCGCGTCCATCAGGGCGTTGCACACCCGCTGCCGCTCATCGTTCAGGGGCGCGTCGGGGTCAAAATAGATGGGCTTGCCGTAATACACCGTTTTCAGCTTTGGCGCCAGATACATGGGCACGAAAGGCAAATCCTGCCCTGTCTTTTTTCGATACATCTTGGCCAGGTCGATAAACCGATCCTGGAATTGGTACACAATATTATTATGGGGCGTGTACGTCTCCGGGAAAATGGTGATGCGCGCCCCCTCGGCAAGGTGCTGCCCCGTCTGACGGAAGGTGGTGAGAATACGGCTGTCGTGATAGACGGGAATGGTATAGGCGTTGCGGAACACCAGCAGCGACAGGGGCACGATGGCGTGGCTCAGCAGGCGGAAAAACCACAGCGTCCATTTGGGCTTCATGGACCAGAAATCCCGGAAGGCGTAGTCCGCCACCTCGCTGCGATCCATCATCTCCCCGGTACACCAGGTGTAATGGAGGCCCGGGGTGTAAAGCTCCGCGGCGATGGGGCCGTAGGCGTGGCAGTGGTTACCCACGATGACGCAGGGCCCCTCCGGCAGGTTTTCCTGTCCCACAATGCGGAATTTGGGGGAGAACAGCCATACCAGCCACCGCACCACATAGTAAAACCACGGTGCTTTTTTCTTCTCCACGACAGTCCGCCCCTTTCATGCCAAAAATGGGAGGGCCCATTGGGCCCGTCGAAAGGACATTATACCCATTTTGGCGAAAAAGTCAAGAAACACGCCCTTCCACAGCCTCCCATGGCGAAAAGCCAGGGAGACGCGCCGCCACGGCGGCACGCCTCCCTGCTCTATGGAATCAATGCATCATCCGGCGCTTCAGCGGATCAATAGCTGCCCATGTCGGCGGACTTGTCGGCGGCGGGGTTGGCGCCGAACTCGTAGTCGTTGCCGGGCAGGACGGCGTTGAGCAGCACGCCGGCGAGGGCGGCGATGGCAAGGCCGGTGAGGGTGATGGCCGCGTCGCCCACCATGAAGGTGATGCCGCCCACGGCGCTGAAGCCCAGGCCGCTGACGAACATGACGGCGGCGATGATCAGGTTGCGGCTCTTGGTCAGGTCCACACGGTTCTCCACGATGTTGCGGACGCCCACGGCGGAGATCATGCCGTAGAGGATGAAGCTGACGCCGCCCACGATGGCCGCGGGGATGGAGTTCACCAGAGCGTCGAACTTGGGGGAGAAGCTGAGGATAATGGCGTACACGGCAGCCAGGCGGATGACCCGGGGATCGTACACACGGCTCAGGGCCAGCACGCCGGTGTTCTCGCCGTAGGTGGTGTTGGCGGGGCCGCCGAAGAGGGCGGCGAAGGCGGTGGCCAGGCCGTCGCCCATCAGGGTGCGGTGCAGGCCGGGGTCCTCGATGAAGTTGCGGCCGGTGGTGGAGGAGATGGCAGAGACGTCGCCGATGTGCTCCATCATGGCGGCGATGGCGATGGGGGCCATCACCAGGATGGAGGTCAGGTCAAACTTGGCGATGGTGAACTTCTGCAGGCCCACGATATTGGCCTGGGACACGGCGGTGAAATCCACCTGGCCGAAGATGAGAGCCACGATGTAGCTCACCACCACGCCCAGCAGGATGGGGATGATCTTGACCATGCCCTTGCCCCAGATGTTGGCCACGATGATGACCGCGATGGCCACCAGCGCCAGCCACCAGTTGGTCTGGGCGTTGTTGATGGCGGAGCCCGCCAGGTTCAGGCCGATCATGATAATCATGGGGCCGGTGACGATGGGAGGGAAGTAACGCATGACCTTCTTGGCGCCCACCACCTTGAACAGCAGGGCCAGCACCAGGTACAGCGCACCGGCGACGACCACGCCGCCCAGGGCGTAGGCCAGCTTCTCGTCGCCGCTCATGCCGGCGTACTTGCCGGAGTTGAGCTGGGCCACGGCCTCGAAGCCGCCCAGGTAGGCGAAGGAGGAGCCCAGGAAGGCGGGCACCTTCAGCTTGGTGCAGATGTGGAACAGCAGCGTGCCAAGGCCCGCCATCAGCAGTGTGGTCTGGATGGACAGGGGCAGGCCGTAGCCGGACACCAGGATGGGCACCAGCACGGTGGCGCCGAACATGGCGAACAGATGCTGCAACCCCAGCACCAGCATGCGGGGTACGCCCAGCTCACGGGCGTCGTAGATGGCCTCCTGGCCAAGCTCTTTCTTCATTCTTCAAGTCCTCTCTTTCTTCATTTGTACTATCGTTACTATTGCCAACCGAATCTTGATTCGACAGTATAAAAAAATGACCGGTAAAAATACCGGTCAAATAGAAACACTGTCGATGAAAAGGGAAACAAAAAGCCCACGGCCCAACGTCAACTTTCTGCGCAAGCTGGTCATGGCGTTCCCTCCTCTCAATTTTCTTGCCCATTATACTGGCAGGGGCGGCAAATTGCAACATTTTTCTTTTCCAATATGCGCCTAAATTCCTGCGTGGGATTTGGGCAGGTTGCACAATGCCTTTCACTGTGCCAGGGCAAGGCGCTTGCGAAGAATGGGGCAAAGCGCCGACGTGACCACGATTTTCAGCATATCGCCGGGCAGGAACAGCAGCATACCTTTATATATGATATCCCATGCGGACATGCCCCGGTCCATGTACACGTTGCAAATCAGCGCCATGTAGGGCAGGCCCACCAGGTACAGCACCCCCAGGCCCGCCAGACACGCCAGGCCGATGCGCCAGGGGGACTTCGCCCCCGCAGACAGGCCGCCGATGACTGCCGCCGCCGGGATCAGCCCCAGCAGAAAGCCGAAGGAGGGCTGGAACACGTAGCCGATGCCGCCGCCCATGGTGAACACCGGGATGCCCACCAGGCCCACCGCCACGTACACCGCCTGGCTGAGGGCGCCGTATTTCGGTCCCAGCAGCACGCCGGCCATGGCGGTGAACAGAAATTGCAGCGTAATGGCCACCGGCCACATGGGCAGCCGCAAAAAAGCGCCTACCGCCGTCAATGCGGCGAATACGGCAGTATATATCATCATGCGCAGCTTCATAGTTGTAAACCTCCGGAATATTATCGGTTTACAATATAGCGCCGCCGTGCCGGATTGTCAACAGGCGCACGCAAAAATGTTTACAACGCCGGGCAAGCGTGGTAAAGTAGGACCATTGAGGAAAGGCGGTGTGGCAATGGCACACACAGAGGTATATCGCGTGCTGGCCCAGGCGGGCGGGGCATTCGTCTCCGGTCAAAGCCTGAGCCAAGCCCTGGGCGTCAGCCGGGCGGCGGTGTGGAAGGCGGTGGAGGCCCTCCGCCGGGAGGGGTACGACATCGAGGCCCGTTCCGGCCTTGGCTACCGACTCCGCAGCAGCGACAGGCTGGATGAGGCGTTGGTGGGGGCTGCTCTGGGAGAGTATCCCGCTCCCGTCCACGTGCTGTCCACCGTGGACTCCACCAATAACTACTGTAAAGCCCTGGCGGCCCAGGGCGCGGCCGATGGCACGGTGGTCATCGCCGACAACCAGACTGCCGGGCGGGGCCGCCGGGGCCGCAGCTTCCTCTCCCCTGCCGGACAGGGGCTGTATCTGTCGGTACTGTGGCGACCGGAGTGCGCCCCGGACGCGCTGCTGCCGCTGACGGCCCTCAGCGCCGTGGCGGTGAGCCGGGCGGTGGAGCGGCTGGGGGGGCTGGCCCCCGGCATCAAGTGGCCCAACGACCTGGTGCTGGCAGGGCGGAAGATCTGCGGCATATTGACGGAGCTATCCGTGGAGGCGGAGAGCGGACTGGTGGACTACGTGGTGGTGGGCATCGGCGTCAACTGCCGCCAGCAGCTTGCGGACTTCCCGGAGGAACTGCAAACCATCGCCGGGTCCCTGGACATGGGCCTTTCCACCGCCATCCCCCGTGCGGCGCTGGCGGCGGAGATGGTGCGGCAGCTTCACACGCTGCGCCATGAGGTGCTGTTTCATCCCGAAGCGTGGCTGGAGGCATACCGCAGCCGCTGCCTCACCACCGGCAAGCGGGTACAGCTATTGCGGGGCGACACCGCCACCACCGCTACTGCCCTGGCGGTGGACGAGCAGTACGGCCTTGTGGTGGAGCATGACAACAGCCTTGTGGAGACGCTGCGCAGCGGCGAGGTGTCGGTGCGGGGCCTGTACGGCTATATGGATTGAGGATTGAGGTTTACGGTATGAGAGAATTATGGACGCTGTTTATCACCTTCGCCAAGGTGGGGGTGATGACCTTCGGCGGCGGCATGGCCATGCTGCCCATTTTGCAGCGGGAGGTGGTGCAGAATAAGGGCTGGGCCAGCGACGAGGAGCTGACGGACTATTTCGCCATCGGCCAATGCACCCCTGGCATCATCGCCGTCAACACCGCCACCTTCATCGGCCAGAAGCAGCGGGGCGTGTTGGGCGGCATCACGGCCACCCTGGGCATGGTGTTCCCCAGCCTGGTGATCATCACGGCTCTGGCGGGGCTCATCACCAACTTTGCTCACGTGGCATGGGTGCAGCACGCCTTTGCCGGCATCCGGGTGGTGGTGTGCGTGCTGATCTTCAACGCGGTGCTGAAGCTGTGGAAAAGCGCCGTCCATGACGTATGGGGCGGGGTTCTCTTTTTCGCGGTGCTGGCCGCCACGTTGCTCACCGACCTGTCCCCGGTGGTGTACGTGCTGCTCTCGGCGGCAGCGGGCATTGTCATCCAATCGCTGCAGGAGGGCCGGAAATGATACTGTTACAGCTTTTTTACGAATTTTTCAAAGCCGGGCTGTTCGCCGTAGGCGGCGGCCTTGCCACCCTCCCCTTTCTCAGCGACATGGCCGACCGCACCGGGTGGTTTACACGGGCGCAGCTGGCGGATATGCTGGCTGTCAGCGAGTCCACCCCCGGCCCCATCGGCGTCAATATGGCCACCTACGTGGGCTTCACCACCGCGGGGCCCTTGGGAGCGCTGGTGGCCACGGTGGGCTTGGTGACCCCCAGCGTGGTGGTGATCCTCCTGATTGCCGCCTTCCTCCGGGCCTTCCGGAACAATAAATACGTGAACAGCGCCTTTTACGGTCTCCGCCCCGCCTCCACCGCCATGGTGGCCGCGGCGGGCCTGGGGGTAGCCCAGCTGACGCTGCTCCATACGGAGCAGCCCTTTTCCCCCGCCTTCTTCAACTGGCCCGCCATCGCCCTGGCGGCGGCGGTGCTGGTGCTGACACGGTGGGTGCCCAAGGTGAAGGACTGGCACCCCATCGTGTTCATCGCCCTCGGCGCGGCAGTTGGCGTAATTGGAAATTTTTAGCAGGCTATTGCATTTGGGTTACCCGCAAGGTATACTCAATCCGATAGAGGTACAAACTGGAATCATCTTTGAAAGGAGCATACACGATGGATATGAAAAAACTGGCCGGCACCAAGACCGAGCGCAACCTGCGGGAGGCCTTTGCCGGGGAATCCCAGGCGAGAAACAAGTACACCTATTTCGCCTCCGTGGCCAAAAAAGAGGGCTATGAGCAGATTTCCGCCCTGTTTCTGAAGACCGCCGAGAACGAAAAGGAGCACGCCAAGCTGTGGTTCAAGGCCCTGGGCGCCCTGGGCACCACCGCCGAAAACCTGGCAAGCGCCGCCGACGGCGAGAACTTCGAGTGGACCGATATGTATGACCGCATGGCCCGTGAGGCCGACGAGGAGGGCTTCCACGAGCTGGCGGAGCAGTTCCGGGGCGTGGGCGCCATCGAGAAGATGCACGAGGAGCGCTACCGCGCCCTGCTGCGGAACGTGGAGGCCCAGAAGGTGTTTGAAAAGAGCGAGGTCAAGGTGTGGGAGTGCCGCAACTGCGGCCACATCGTGGTGGGCACCAAGGCGCCGGAGAAGTGCCCGGTGTGCAATCACCCCCAGTCCTACTTCGAGCTCCACGCGGAGAATTATTGATCGCTTTTTCCCCCTCCCCTGCCGCCCGCCACAGGGCGGCAGGGGTCCATTCGTGAGAAAAAAGGAAAAATTTTTCCGATTATCTGTTGACATTCCTTCGATGGTTTAGTATAATAACCCTCGCCGTTCGGAAATCGGCGGTCGCTTGGGAGCATAGCTCAGCTGGTTAGAGCACCTGCCTTACAAGCAGGGGGTCACTGGTTCGAGTCCAGTTGTTCCCACCACAATATGGCCAAGTAGTTCAGTTGGTTAGAACGCCAGCCTGTCACGCTGGAGGTCGTGGGTTCGAGCCCCATCTTGGTCGCCATTATGCCTCGGTAGCTCAGTTGGTAGAGCAGCGGACTGAAAATCCGCGTGTCGCCAGTTCGACCCTGGCCTGAGGCACCATGCGCGGGCGTAGCTCATCTGGTAGAGCGCGACCTTGCCAAGGTCGAGGTAGCGAGTTCGAGCCTCGTCGCCCGCTCCAAAACAAAACACCACCCATTCGGGGGGGGTTTTGTGTTGGAGATAATGGGCGGCGAGGCTCGAACAGGCCGGTCCCGGTGTCAGCCGGGATGGCAACAGTCCGGTGGACTGTTGCCAAGGCCGTGTGCGTGTCGGCGGCGGCAGCCGCCGAGCGAGCCGAGGAGCCCGCCGTCACACACGGTTTATCGTTCTCATTTACCATTCATTTGGCTTCGGTGGTTGATGCTGCCGCGTTCGGGCGCTTCGTGAAGCGCCCCTGCGGTATCCTTTCCCGGCTGGCTTTTTCTCCGCAGGGGAGGATGACTCTGTCCTTCCCTTCCCCCGGAAAACGCAGCGTCGTTTCGCCCCCTTCTACCAACCGTGGATTGCCTTTTTTACGACTGGCGCGTATGATTGTCACAGATCACGCAGGAAGGAGCGGCATTTCGCAATGGAGCAGGAAATAATCGGAGCTTTCATCAGGGAACTGCGTAAAGAGAAAGGCTTGACCCAACAGGAACTGGCGGATTGCCTGGGCGTCACCAACAAGGCGGTATCCAAATGGGAGCTGGGCAAAAGTATGCCGGACGTGGCCCTGTTCACGTCCCTTTGCCGGGAGCTGGGTGTCAGCCTGACGGAGCTGCTGGCAGGGCGGCGCATTGACGAGCAGGAGCGGGGCGCCGTGTCGGAGCAGATACTGGCGGAGACCATCAGCAGCCGCAATCTGGTGGGGCTGCAAGTGATGATTATGCTCAACAGTCTCATCGGCGTAACATTGGCCCTCAGTCCCATTCTCTTTCACCCGCCCCAGCCCTTCGGCGCGATTTTACTGTGCTTCGGCCTGGCGGAATGCGCGATGGCCGTCTATTTCGACTTCGCCCTCCCCGGCAAAGAAATGCGCCGTCGCTCTCTGGCCGCCAGTATCACCTTTGCCGTGTCAGAATTCTCCCTGCTGGCTGCCCTCAACTATCCCAGTGCCATGCAGGCGGGAATCCCTCCTCTGACCTTTGCCCTTGTGTTCTCCGTTCCGCTGGCGGCTGTTATTGTGTGGAACATTTTTCTCAAGCGCCGCCGCGATAAAAAACGGTAACATTTTTCCCGTGGGTATGGAAATACGGCGGCGGTAACGGTATAATAGTCCCATATTATATACGGACTAATCCCGTGCGTCCGATGGAGGGTTGCATCATGCCGCAATACGTATCCAGCGCGGCCATCACCTGTATGGCCGTCAGTTGCTTCGCCGGGGCGGCCATTCCGGTGGGGCTGTTCCTCTTTTTCCGCCGCAAAATGAAGGCGGAGACGCTGCCGTTTTTCGTGGGCTGCGCCATTTTCATCATCTTCGTGGGGCTGGAATCCATTTTGGTGAATCTGCTGCTGTCCTCCCCGGTGGGCGTTGTCATCACCACCAGCACGGCTCTGATGGCACTGGTGGGCGGGCTGCTGCCGGGGCTCTTTGAGGAGACGGGCCGCCTGGTGGCCTATCGCACGGTGCTGAAGAACAAGCTGCACAACGACGCCAACGCCCTCATGTACGGCGCCGGCCACGGCGGCGTGGAGGCGCTGGCCATCCTGGTGGTGTCCATGCTGTACAACCTGGCCTTTGCCATCACCATCAACCGGGGCGGCATCGACACCCTCACCGCCGGGCTCGCCGGCACGGAGCTGGCCCAGCTGGAGGCGCAGCTCTCCGTCCTGACCACCACCCCCGCCTGGCACTTCCTGCTGGGCATCGTGGAGCGTATCTTCGCCGTGGCGGCCCATCTGGGCTTCAGCGTGATGGTGTGGTTTGGGGTGAAGCAGCGCAAAGCCTCCCTTTACCTGCTGGCGGTGGCCCTCCACGCGGTGATGGACGCCGTCACGGTGGTGATGACCCAGGCGGGACTGTCCCCCATCGTGGAGGAGATCATCGTGGGCGTGATGGCCGCCGGGGTCGTAGTGCTGGGCCACAAGATATGGCAGCGGTACGCCGCAAAGGCATAACCCACGGAACAAACCGACAACGCCGCCCGGAACGATTTGGCGTCCCGGGCGGCGTTATGGTCTGCGTTTATGACAGGCTGCGCAGGAAGGCGGCGATCTCCGCGTCGCCGCACTTGGGATAGAACAGCTCCGCGAAGTGAGCGCCGCTGACGGCGTTTTTCACGAAGGCGGGATCCATGTCCTTCAAAATGTCGATGAGAGGGCGGTAAGTGATGGCCTTGACGCCGTCGAGAATCTTCTTGTTGCGCTGCTCGGGCACCACCCGCTCCTTGGGGTAACCGTTGCCGTGACCGTAGGCAAAGAGCTGATGGAAAATCATCTCCAGCTTGCGCTCGCCGCCCCAGCCGAAGTCCTTGGCATAGGGCAGTGCCACACAGTTGCCGTCGTTGATCTGGGCGAACATATAGCCGTCCGCCGGGTCCTCCAGGTGGCCGCAGAGCACGCCGGGGAAGCTGTTGCAGGCCAGCATGGCGCCCTCGCCGGTGCCGCAGCCGGTGACCACATAGTCGGCGGCGCCGGTAGTCAGCAGCAGCGAGGCCAGCAGACCGGCGTGAACGTAAGTGAGCTGGCAGTCATCCTCCGCGGTGTACATGCCGTAGTTGTCCACCGTATGGCCCAGGGGCTCCACCACCTGGCGCAGTACCTGCTCCACCAGGGCGTTCTTGGAAGCCTGGCTGTTCTCCATCACCAATGCAATACGCATAATCGTTACATCCTTTCTCGTTTTGGGGCGCAGGCCCCGGTTTTCCATGGTACTATATCATAATTGAGGGTAAAAAGCCACCGGAAATGCAAAAGAAATCCGGCGGCTTTTTTCTTTATCCCGCTTCATCCGCCCCAGGCGCGGCAAACGGTCAAAGGGCGGCAGGGCCTTTCCGGCACCTGTCAGGGCTTCAGCTCCAGATACAGGTCACGGTACTGCTTGGCGGAGTTCTCCCAGGACACGTCCTTTGCCATGTCCCGCACCACCATCTGGTCCCAGCGGTCACGGGCGGTGAAATACACCGTCTTGGCCCGGTTGCAGGCGTCCAGCAGCAAGCCGGCCTCGTAGCGGTCAAAGGTGAAGCCGTTGCCCTCGTTGGTGAACTCGTTGTAGGGCTGCACGGTGTCCTTCAATCCGCCGGTCTCCCGGACGATGGGCACGGTGCCGCAGCGCATGGCGATGAGCTGGGTCAGGCCGCAGGGCTCGAACAGGCTGGGCACCAGCAGGGCGTCGGCGGCGGCGTAGATCTGATGGGCGCGGCCCTCGTCGTACATGATGTTGGAGCAGACGCTGCCCTTATAGGCGTTTTCATAGTAGCGGAAGGCGTCCTCGTACTCCTTGTCGCCGGTGCCCAGCACCACCACCTGGGTGTTGCCGTCCATGAGGGCGGGCATGATGGCGTTGATGAGGTCCAGGCCCTTCTGGTTGGTGAGGCGGGAGATGAGGCCGATGACGAACTTGTTCTCGTTCTGCTCCAGGCCCAGGGCCGCCTGCAACGCCAGCTTGTCGGCCTTTTTCTTCTCCACCACGTCGGTGATGCCGTAGTTCACCGGCAGCAGCGGGTCGGTCATGGTGTCCCACTGCTGGCAGTCGATGCCGTTGACGATGCCCCGCAGCTTGCCGGAGTGGTAGCGCAGATGGGCGTCCAGGCCCTCGCCGTAGAAGGGGGTCTGGATCTCGGCGGCGTAGGTGTGGCTGACGGTGGTGATCATGCTGGCATAGCTGAGGCCCGCCTTGAGCATATTGGCGTCCACCCAGTTTTGCTTGAGCACGGCGTAGTCAAAGAGAGCGTCGGGCAGATTGGTCCAGTATTTAATGGTCTGGGTGTTGTAGATGCCCTGGAAGCGCAGGTTATGGATGGTCAGCACCGACTTGGCGGAGGCCACCGGCGTACCCTGGAACATGGCCTGCTGGAATACGGGCACCAGCGCCGCCTGCCAGTCGTGGCAGTGGATAATGTCGGGCACCCAGTTCATGTAGTTCAGCGCCGCCAGAGCCGCCTTGGCAAAATAGCAGAACTTGGGGATGTCGTCCACCAGGTTGGTGTAGGGGTTGCCCCAACTGAAAAACTCCTCGTTGTCGATGAAATCATACACCACGCCGTCCCAGACGTATTCCATGATGCCCACGTAGTAGCGCCGTCCGTCGGCGGTGAGGTCCATGGAGAAATCGCCCCGGAACACCATCTTGTCCTGGTACTTCTGGGGGATGCACTTATACCGGGGCAGGATCACCTTCACGTCGCAGTTCTGGGCAATCAGCGCCTTGGGCAGGGCGTACATCACGTCGCCCAGGCCGCCGGTCTTGACGAAGGGATAGCACTCAGAGCCGATAAAGGCCACGCTGCGGCGGGGCTCCGGCATGGCGGGGGCAGCGGGCGCAGCGGGGGCTTCCACAGGCTGCTCCGCGGGCTGGACGGGGGCCTCCGCGACCTTTTCCGCAGCCTTATCCTTCTTGGGCGCGGCCTTTTTGGCGGCGGGCTTTTTCGCCGCCGGCTTCTTCTCGGCGGCCGTCTTCTCCGCAGCCTTGGGGGCGGCCTCGTTGACCTCCGGGGTCAGCGGCGCCGTTTCTTTCGTTTCAGCGGTCTTTTTGGTAGGCATAATGGCTCTCTCCTTTTTCATCACTACGCAGATGCGCTGCGCTGTCTGGGGAAACCGGATATTGCTGTTCCATGGCGCACTGCGCCTTGTATCAATGGTAATTGTATCATAATCGTCGCCCATTGGCAACCGTTTGAAAGAATCGAAAATGGGATTTCCCACAGAAGAAAAAAAGCAGCCTTGCGGCTGCGGTTTTCTGGTACGCATGAAATCAAAAAAAGTGAAATCACGACTGGCGTCGCGGTGAAATCTTCGCGCTGCGCCCCCAGGTGAAATCGAACACTTACGTGTTCGGTGTAATGAAATCCGTCCTCTTATCCCGACGAAGTCGGATTTCACCGCGAAGCGATTTCACCCGCCGAAGGTGGATTACTCCCGTCTGATAGACGGATTTCGTTGAAAAAAGCAGCCTTTCGGCTGCTTTTTTCTGGTACGCCCGACAAGATTCGAACTCGCGACCTTCAGAGTCGGAGTCTGACACTCTATCCAACTGAGCTACGGGCGCTTGTTTACCGCCGCTCTTCCGCGACAGCCCTGCTATTATAGCAGGTGTTGCGCCGTTTGTAAAGGGAAACGGCGGCATTTTTTCGCAGCTTTTTTTCGCAAGCCCCTTCCTGTTCTTTCGCAAGCCAGTCCGCAACAGATTGTTAAAAAAGTTGACAAGTCGTATCGTCTGCGTTACAATAGGCACATTATTAATGAGCGACCCCAGGGCGGCTGCGCCGCCACTTTCTGACAGAAAAGGCAGGCTGTTATATGAAAAAGCAAAAAATCTCCGATGCGGTGATCCACCGTCTGCCCCGCTACTACCGCTATCTGGACGATCTGTTCAACAAGGGCGTGGTGCGTATCTCCTCCAACTCTCTGGGGGACAAAATGGGCATCACCGCCTCCCAGATACGCCAGGATCTGAGCTGCTTTGGTGAGTTCGGCCAGCAGGGCTACGGCTACAACGTGGCGGAGCTGCGCGCCGAGATCGCCCACATTCTGGGCATCGATCTGGGCCACCGGCTCATCATCGTTGGCGCCGGTCATCTGGGCCACGCCCTGCTGCAGAACTTCGACTTCGCCAAGGCCGGCTTCCAGGTGGACTCCGCCTTCGACATCTCCCCCGACCTGGTGGGCACCACCATCCGGGGCGTCACCATCCGCTCCATGACGGAGCTGGAGAGCTACGTGGAGCTGAACCGGCCCATTGTGGCGGTGCTGACGGTGCCTCAGAACGTGGCCCAGTCCCTGGCCGACAAGCTGATCGGCCTGGGCATCCGGGGCTTTTGGAACTTCACCAACGTGGAGCTGTCCACCGCCGTGCCGGACGTGTATTTCGAGAACATCCACTTTGTAGACACGCTGCTGACCCTGGGCTACCGCATCTCCCACCGGGGCTGAGGCACACATCCGCGGCCGTCACATACTATGGAGTGAGACCCCAATGCGGGGCCAAACTTCATAGGAGGTCGCAAATATGTGTAACTCTAATTCCTGCTTCGGCGGCAACAACTGGATCATCATCCTGATCATCCTTCTGCTGTTCTGCGGCAACGGCTGCGGCAACAACTGCGGCAACAACTGCGGCTGCAACGACAACAACTGCGGCTGCTGCTAAAGGCATAGGTTATAAAAAGCGTCCCGCCCCGTGCGGGGCGCTTTTTTATGCTGGCGGCCCAGGGGGAAATGTGATATACTGGCGGAGAAATGAGGTGACGGCTTTGGAAATGGATACCCTGCGGGAATACTTCGGCCATAGAACGCCCACGCTGCAGCAGCTGCAAGGCGAATCCGCCGTGCTGGTGCCGCTGGTGGAAAAGGACGGGGCGTGGCACCTGCTGTACGAGGTGCGCAGCAGCACCATCCGCCAGGGGGGCGAGGTGTGCTTCCCCGGCGGCCACCGGGAGGCGGGCGAAACCATTGTGGAATGCGCCCTGCGGGAGACCCGGGAGGAGCTGGGCATCGACCCCGCCCACGTGGAGGTGCTGGGCCAGTTGGATTATCTCTACATCCGGGGCGACAGGCTGCTGTACCCGGTGCTGGGACGGCTGGATAACGCTGCACTGACGGAGATGCGCCCCTCCTGCGCCGAGGTGGCGGACACCTTTCTGGTGCCCCTTGCGTGGCTGCGGGATAACCCGCCCGCTGTCTACCGCAATGTCCAGCCCATGGAGCTGCCGGGCTTCCCGGCGGAGGAGGTGGGCATCGGCCCCGACTACCCCTGGCGTCCCCACTACACGGAGGTGCCGGTGTACCGCGGCCTCCCCTACCCTCTGTGGGGCCTGACGGCGCGCATCACCTGGTGGCTGATGGAAACGCTCAAGCAGCATAGAGCCGCGCTGTAAAGCGCGGCTCTATCCATACAATTACATCCCAACGATCAACCCCACTCACTGATCATTGTTTTCAGTGAGCGGGGTTGATCGTCATTTATTCTTTTTTAGAAACGTTCTATAGGATTCTGCCAGAATCTCCGTCAATTCGCTTTCCGTCACCGTTTCAGGGTCAAAAACCTGGCTTTGCAGTAACCAGTTTGCAAAGTCTTCTTTTCCGTATTGCAAGGACACCAGAGTATTATCTCCAAGCTCAATTCTATAGCAACAAGGCAAGCAGTACATCATTTCGGACAGGGGCAGACCTCGCTTTGCGTTAGCCCTTTCATCCTTTTCATTTATATTCTGCGTATACCCTGCAGAAAAATAGATTTCTCCATTTTTCTCCCACATCAAAACTCTATTTGCTAATCCGAAGTGAGACAGTCCACCCCAAACATCATTCCACTGCTCACGGTTTTCAACAACGACCGAAATGGCGTCCATCTGTTCTTGCGTAAGTGTTATGCGTCTATGGGTGCCCCAAGTTGTTAATGTAATAATGACTACCGCAATAAGTGCGACGGCAACTATCAGGGAATTCCATTTCTTTTTCATGCCCGCAAATCACGCCCGCAATTATCGCAAAAGATACTGCCGTCTTTCACCGCTTTTCCGCAACCTGGACAAAACTTTTTTGTAGTAGCCATGTTTTCCATTTCAGGTTCCTTTGCAGTGTACTCCGTTACCGGGGTGTCCTTCTTTATAACCCTAGGCTTTCCCTCTCGGTATTCGATAAGGGTAGGTGCATTTGAAAGGTCACCGTTGCAATAGGAGCAGTGTCTGGCATTTTGCATATTCACAGTGTCACAAGCCGGGCACACACAACCATAGGCTTCATATTTTCTGATGAGTGCTACCCGAGAGATGCAAAAGAATACAGCAATCACCGATTCTAACACCAAAAAAACATAGAGCCAATATACTCCACTGTATTCAGCATACACAGGCAATTGACTAAAGCGAACGAAAAACACAATTACAAAGAACAATTCAACAAATACGAGAATCGTGTAACTTTTCTTTTTTGCACTTAACTTTGCTCCGCTAATACGTAAAAAATCTTTCACTCTATGTGTTCCTCCCAAATTCATGATAACCGACTTTTCTGAACGAAATTCGTTGGTTCGCTTTTAGAGTATATAACATTTTGTTTTATAAGTCAATATAACAAATTGTTTTTTATATGATGGTCTCAGTTGCATTACATATCTCTCAAAAGCACGCATATCTTTGCGTGTGTGTTGGGAAAAGAAAGTATCATCGGATTCAAATAATTGGAGATGCCACAAATGAATGTATATCGAAGGATTCGAGACATGAGAGAAGATCGGGAATTGCTGCAAAAGGATATGGCTGAATATCTTCATTGCACCCAGGTTTGTTACTCTCTTTATGAGCTTGGAAAGCGGGATATACCTACAGACGTGCTGATTCAGCTTGCCACATTCTACAATACAAGTACTGATTATCTGCTGGGCTTAACCGATAAAAGCTCCCCTTATCCGCGTAGCACATTAGCGAAAAATCGGAAGTGACTTGCTCCCAGTGTTAACCAATAATCAAATAGAATACCCGCCTACAGAGCTTTTGGCTTTTGCCATTGCCTTGCAGGCGGGTTTATAATGCATGTACGGTTCTTTTCACTCCCAGTCCTTCCAGACCTCGGGGCAGTAACCCACGGTGGCCTGCTTGCCGTTGCGGACGATGGGGGTTTTGAGAATCTGCTGGTTTTCCAGCACCTTTTCCATCTGCTGGGCCGGCACCAGGTAGTGCACCAGGGCAAGGGTCTCCCGGTCCCTGGTGTTTTCATCCAGCAGGTTGTCAAGGCCCTTTACCGCCTGGCAAACCGCCGTCAGCTCCCCCCGGCTCAGGCCCTTTTCCTTCAGGTCAATAAACTGGAATTTCACCCGGCGCTCCTTAAAATAGCGCTGGGCTTTTTTCGTGTCAAAGCACTTATTGGTGCCGAAAATCTGAATATTCACCGCGTTTTCCTCCTTTTTCCTACTCACAGCACCACCGGCACAGGTCGGCGGATGGTCAGCGTGTCCGGCGTCACGGCGCAGTCGTACGCCGCCACCTCCACCCCCGCCGCGGCGGCATGGCGCAGCGCCTGGCCGAAGGCCGGGTGGGTCAGATCGTTGGGGGCAAAGTCCAGCACGTCCGCCATCTGGATGACGAAGAACACCGTGGCCCGGTGGCCCTCCGCCACCGCCCGCTCCAGCTCCCGCAGGTGCTTGACACCCCGCTCCGTAGGGGCGTCGGGAAAGCGGGTATGGCCGTTCTCCTCCAGCGTGACCCCCTTGACCTCCACCAGATGGAGGCCCGACGGCGTGGTGAGGCAGAAGTCCAACCGGGACTGGCCGTAGGTGTACTCGGGTTGCACGTCTGCGGCGGCGGGATTAAAGACCCTGGCAAACTCGGCAAACACCCGGTTGGGGGCCTGGGCGTCCATGTTGATGAGCCGCCCGCCCTTATCCACGGCGATGAGATCGTAGGCCGTCTTGCGGTTGGGATTGGCGCTGCGCGCCAGATATACCGTGGCCCCCGGCAGCAGCAGCTCCCGGCAGCGGCCCGTGTTTTTCACGTGTACCACCGTGTCCGCGCCGCCTATGTCCACGTGGGCGATAAAGCGGTTGGGCCGGGAGAGAAACGCGCCCTCCGCCACCCGTTCGTACCGCATCCGTCATCACTTCCCTTCGCCGCCTATTCTACCATGTCCGCCCCGCCTTGAAAAGGAATTTTTACCCTCTTTTCTCCATCCCGGCAGAACCGTTGTAAAAAGGCACAAACCACACCTTATTTATTGTAGCATTTACTACTTGTGCCGGATGGAAACATCTGTTATACTATTAACAATCAGATTTTAAGATGGGAGGGATTTGAATCGCATGGACTATTCCAATCTGTTTGTGTGCCTGATGGGTATCTGCACGGTGTTTATCGGCCTGATCTGCATCATCGTTCTGGTGTCTGCCATGAGCGCGGTTGTGCGTGCCACCGATAAGGCCCTGGCGCAGCCTGCCCCCGCCGCTGCAGCGGCAGTTCCCGCCGCCCCCGGTGACCAGGTATCCCCCGCGATGGTAGCCGCCGTGTCCGCCGCCATTGCCGAGGAGATGGGCACTGACATCAGTGCAATCCGCATCGTATCTTTCAAAAAAGTGTAAAAAAAGAGGAGAAAAACACATGAAAAAGTATAGAGTTAACGTAAATGGCACCGCCTATGAGGTGGAGATTGAAGAGCTGACCGGCGCTGCTGCCGCCGCTCCTGCCGCCGCACCCGCTCCCGCTGCCGCTCCTGCCGCCCCCGCCGGCGGCGAGGCCATCAACGCCCCCATGCCCGGCAACATCCTGGCCGTCAACGTCAAGGCCGGCGACGCCGTGAAGAAGGGCCAGGTGCTGATGGTGCTGGAGGCCATGAAGATGGAGAACGAGATCATGTGCCCCCGGGACGGCAAAGTCGTCTCCGTGGCTGTCAGCAAGGGTGCCACGGTGGAGTCCGGCGCTGCCCTGTGCGTGATCGCCTGACGGTTTACCCGTAAGGAGGTCCTAAGATGCAAGCCATATTGAATTTCTGCGCCCAGACCGGCTTTTTCCAGTTCTTCCAGGGCGACAACTGGAAGGGCGCCATCATGATCGTGGTGGCCTGCGTGCTGCTGTTTCTGGGTATTGCGAAAAAGTTTGAGCCGCTGCTGCTGGTGCCTATCGCCATCGGTATGCTGGTCACCAACCTGCCCGGCGCCGGTATGTACCACGAGATCCTCTTCGCCGGCGGCCACGTCCACTGGGACCTGTTCGGCGGAGCACCCATTACCGCCGAGTTCCTCTCTGAAATGCAGGCTCTGGGCGTGTCCGAGGCCGTGCTGAGCAGCGTGGCGGTGGGCCAGAGCATCAGCGTCGGGCTCATCGACATCCTCTACTTAGGCATCAAGCTGGGCATTTATCCCTGCCTCATCTTCATGGGCGTGGGCGCTATGACCGACTTCGGCCCGCTGATTGCCAACCCCAAGAGCCTGCTGCTGGGCGCTGCCGCCCAGGTGGGTATCTTCATGACCTACGTAGGCTGCCGTCTCAGCGGCCTGTTCACCGGCGCGGAGGCGGCCTCCGTGGGCATTATCGGCGGCGCCGACGGCCCCACCGCCATCTTCGTCACCGCCATGCTGGCCCCTGCCCTGCTGGGCCCCATCGCCGTGTCGGCCTACTCCTACATGGCCCTGGTGCCGGTGATTCAGCCCCCCATCATGAAGCTGCTCACCACCGAGAAGGAGCGCCAGATCGTGATGAAGCCTCTGCGTGAGGTCAGCAAGAAGGAGAAGATTTTCTTCCCCGTGGTGGTCACCATCTTCGTGGCCCTGCTGGTGCCCTCCGCCGCGCCGCTGATCGCCTGCCTGATGCTGGGCAACCTGTTCAAGGAGTGCGGCGTCACCGAACGCCTCAGCAAGGCGGCCCAGAATGAGCTGATGAACATCGTCACCATCTTCCTGGGCGTGTCCGTGGGCGCCACCGCTACCGGCGCCACCTTCCTCAGCCCCAAGACCCTGGCCATTATGTGCATGGGCGTGGTGGCCTTTGGCTGCGGCACCGCAGGCGGCGTGCTGCTGGCTAAGTTCATGAACCTGTTCCTGAAGGAAAAGATCAATCCCCTCATCGGCTCCGCCGGCGTGTCCGCCGTGCCGATGGCCGCCCGCGTCAGCCAGAAGGTGGGCCAGGAGTACAATCCCGGCAACTTCCTGCTGATGCACGCCATGGGCCCCAACGTGGCCGGCGTTATCGGCTCCGCCATCGCCGCAGGCGTGCTGATCTCCCTGTTCGGTTAAGGAGGAATCGTGTAATGGAATTTCTGTCTAATAAGCCCCTGCTGATCACCGATACCATTCTCCGTGACGCCCACCAGTCCCAGGCGGCCACCCGCATGACCATTGACGACATGCTGCCCGCCCTGGAGCTGCTGGACAGCATCGGCTACTATTCTCTGGAGTGCTGGGGCGGCGCCACCTTCGACGCCTGCATGCGCTTTTTGAACGAGGACCCCTGGCAGCGTTTGCGCACCATCCGCAGCCACGTGAAGAACACCAAGCTGCAGATGCTGTTCCGCGGCCAGAACATCCTGGGCTACAAGCACTACGCCGACGACGTGGTGGACGCCTTCTGCGCCAAGTCCATTGAAAACGGCATCGACATCATCCGCATCTTCGACGCCCTCAACGACGTCCGCAACCTGGAGCAGGCCATCAAGTCCACCAAGAAGTACGGCGGCCAGGTGGAGGCCACGCTGTCCTACACCATCTCCCCCATCCATGACGAGGCTTACTTCGTGAAGCTGGCCAAGGAATTGGAGCAGATGGGCGCCGACTCCATCTGCATCAAGGACATGGCAAACCTCCTGCTGCCCATGGACGCCTACTCCCTGGTGAAGGCCCTGAAGGACACCGTGAAGGTGCCCATCCACCTCCACACCCACAACACCACCGGCACCGGCGACATGGTGTATCTCATGGCGGCCTACGCCGGCGTGGACATCGTGGACACCGCCCTGTCCCCCCTGGCCAACGGCACCTCCCAGCCCGCCACCGAGTCCCTGGTGGCTACGCTTAAGGGCACCGCCCGTGACCCTGGCCTGAGCCTTGACAAGATGAGCGACGCTGCCGTTCACTTCCGCAAGGTGGCCCAGCGGCTGCAGGATGCCGGCAATCTGAACCCCAAGGTGCTGCGTGTGGACACCAACACCCTGCGCTACCAGGTGCCCGGCGGCATGCTGTCCAACCTGATCTCCCAGCTGAAAGAGGCCGGCAAGGAGGACAAGTATTACGACGTGCTGGCGGAGATCCCCCGGGTCCGCAAGGACTTTGGCTATCCTCCCCTGGTGACCCCCTCCTCCCAGATCGTGGGCACCCAGGCCGTGATGAACGTGATCCTGGGCGAGCGGTACAAGACCTTCCCCAAGGAGTCCAAGGCCATGCTGCGCGGCGAATACGGTCAGCTGCCCGGTGAGGTGAACAACGAGGTGCGGGCCAAGGCCGGCATCGCCCCCGAGGACGTGATCACCTGCCGCCCCGCCGACCTGCTGGAGCCGGAGCTGGAGAAGTACCGGGCGGAGTTCAAGGATCTGGCCAAGTCCGACGAGGACGTGCTGAGCCTGGCCCTGTTCCCCCAGGTGGCCCCCAAGTTCCTGCAGAAGCGGGACAATCCCGCCCCCGCAGAGCCCGCCGCCCCTGCCGCCCCCGCCAAGGCTGCCGACCCCAACGCGGTGCGGGAGCTGTACGTGGAGTACAGGTTCTGATTTTTCCCATCTGAATGAGATACCCTGCCGTTATGGCAGGGTATCTTTTTTTCTTCCCAACCGGCAGGGTATCTTTTTTGGTCTGGTAATTGTTGTGGGGGTGTGGTATACTGCCTGTGGTGCCTTTGGCGCCTATACTTAACGTAAAAAAGGAGCGTTTGATGATGTCAGAGCGAATCTGTCTTCTCAATGATTCTTTTCCCCCTATTATCGACGGCGTGGCCAACGCGGTGGTGAACTATGCCACCCACATCCAGGCCCATCACGGCCAGGCAGTGGTGATGACTCCCGCCCATCCCGAGGCCGACGACAGCGGCTACGCCTTCCCGGTGGTGCGCTATCCCAGTATTGATCTGCGCAAGCAGGTGGGCTACATGGCGGGCACCCCCTTCTCCCCGGAGATCGCCCGGTATTTGCAGGAGCACCCCGTGGACCTGCTGCACACCCACTGCCCCGTGGCCTCCACCATTCTGGCCCGGTCGGTGCGGCATATCGCCAACGCGCCGGTGGTGTTCACCTACCACACCAAGTTTGACATCGACATCGCCAAGGCGGTTCGCAGTAAGCTCCTGCAGGAGGGTGCCATCAAGGCCCTGGTGCAGAACATCGCCGCCTGCGACGAGGTGTGGGTGGTAAGCCGGGGCGCCGGGGAAAACCTGCGGTCACTGGGCTACACCGGCGACTATCTGGTGATGCCCAACGGCGTGGACGTGCCCCGGGGCCGCGTCAGTGAGGAGGCTATCGCCGCCGCCACGGCAGGCTATGATCTGCCTGTGGGCGTGCCTGTGTTCCTGTTCGTGGGCAGGATGATGTGGTACAAGGGTATCCGCATCATTCTGGACGCCCTGGCGGCGCTGCAGGAAAAGGGCGTGGATTTCCGCATGGTGTTTATCGGCAAGGGCACCGACGAGGCTGAAATACACGACTACGCCGCAAAGCTGGGGCTGGACGGGCGCTGCTTCTTCACCGGCGCCATCTACGACCGGGACGTGATTCGGGCCTGGTACTGCCGGGGCGACCTGTTCCTCTTTCCCTCCACCTTCGATACCAACGGTCTGGTGGTGCGGGAGGCTGCGGCCTGCGGGCTGGCCAGCGTGCTGGTGCGGGGAAGCTGCGCCGCCGAGGACGTGACAGAGGATGAAAACGGCTTCCTGATCGAGGAAAATGCCGATTCCCTCTGCGCCAAGCTGGAGACGCTGGTGCAGCAGCCTGACGCCATGCACGCCGTGGGCGAGAACGCCATGGCGCAGCTCTATCTCTCCTGGCAGGACAGCGTGACCAATGCCTTCCAGCGGTATCAGGTGGTCATTGACCGGTACAAATCCGGCGCATACCGCGGTCACGATGCATTGGGCGACGAGGTGTACGCCCGGGCCGGCGAGTGGATGAACGCACTGCAGCGGGCAGGAAACCTTGGCGAGCGGCTGCAGGAGGGCGCCGGGCAGGTGCTGGAGCAGACCCGTCAGACCATTGAGCAGACCATCGAACGGACAAAGCAGAGCGCGGAGGAGGCCATCGAGCGGACACGGCAGACCGCCGGGGAAACCCTGGAGCGCACACGGCAGACCGCCGAAAAGAAGTTGGAGCAGACGCTGCAAAATAGCGAGGATCGCGCCCAGCACGCCTACGAGGCTTTCTGGGAGCAGATGGACCGCTATCTGTAAGCCTCTCCCCTATTCAATCAAGGAAAGCGCCGGGAAATCGCTATTTTGCGATTTCCCGGCGCTGTTTCTATGTGATTATGTGAGACGAATCAGAACTCCAGGTTCTTCTCGGTCTCCTTGGAGAACACGTGGGCCACGTTGCCGCCGAAGGTGAAGTGAACGGTGTCGCCCAGGTTGTAGTTGCCCTTCATGTCGATGGTGGGCACGATGATGATGACGTCGCGGCCGTCGGCGTTGACGTGCAGGTGGACGGAGGAGCCCATCATCTCGGCCACTTCCACCTTAGCGGTGATACCGCTGTCCGCCACGTCGGTGTGCTCGGGGCGGACGCCCAGGGTGATGGCCTGGGACTGGACGTTGTTCTTCAGCAGGCGCTCTTCCTTCTCGGCAGCCAGCTCCACCTTGATGCCGCCCACTTCCACGAAGTACTTGTCGCCCTCGCGCTTGAGCTGGGCGTCAAAGAAGTTCATGACGGGCATGCCGATGAAGCCGGCCACGAACAGGTTGGCGGGATGGTTGAACACGTCCTGGGGCGTGCCGATCTGCTGGATGTAGCCGTCCTTCATGATGACGATGCGATCGCCCAGGGTCATGGCCTCGGTCTGGTCGTGGGTCACGTACATGAAGGTGGTGTTGATGCGCTGTCTGAGCTTGATGATCTCGGCGCGCATCTCGTTACGCAGCTTGGCGTCCAGGTTGGACAGGGGCTCGTCCATCAGCATGACCTTGGGGTCACGGACGATGGCGCGGCCGATGGCCACACGCTGACGCTGACCGCCGGACAGGGCCTTGGGCTTGCGCTCCAGATACTGGGTGATGTCCAGAATCTCGGCGGCCTCACGGACCTTCTTGTCGATGACGTCCTTGGGCTCCTTGCGCAGCTTCAGAGAGAAGGCCATGTTGTCATACACGGTCATGTGAGGATACAGGGCATAGTTCTGGAACACCATGGCGATATCGCGATCCTTGGGGGCCACGTCGTTCATCACCTTGCCGTCGATGATCAGCTCGCCGCCGGAGATCTCCTCCAGGCCCGCCACCATGCGCAGCGTGGTGGACTTGCCGCAGCCGGAGGGGCCCACCAGCACGATGAACTCCTTGTCCTTGATGTCCAGGTTGAACTCCTGCACGGCCACAACGCCTTCATCGGTGATCTGGAGATTGGATTTCTTCTTCTCAGGCTCGTTGGCGTTCTTTTTCTTCTTTTTCTTCTGCTCGCCGGAAACAAAGGGATATACCTT